>NZ_JBLTJC010000041.1:0-44911 GCF_048158785.1 Streptomyces colwelliae
GGGTCTCCTCACGGAGGCCGCTGCGCGGTACCACGCAGCTGGCCGATCTCCGTGAGGAGGTGCTGCCGGCCGGGGTGGAGGTCGGCCCAGCGGGTGAGCTGGCGGCCCAGCCGGGTGCCGATCCTGACGGCGCCGAGGACGGTGTCGGGACGTAGAGCGGTCGGGTCGTTTCCAGCGGTGAGGTGGGCGCGCAGCAGGTTGTATTTGCGGTGCCAGACGGCGCCGTGCGGCAGTCGCCAGTTGGGGTCGATGGATGTGAGGTCTGCGGCGCGGGCGAGGGTGAGTTCGCCGCGGGTTGCCGGCGAGCGCCGCTCGGCGAGAAAGGCTCCGGCGGGGGGGTGGTAGTCGGCGACGGTGGTGAGCTGGGCGCGCCAGGCGGCTTCGTGTTTGTCCCAGATCATGTTCAGGGAGCCGAGTTCGGCTCTCCGGGCGGCGTCCAGGCGGCCTGCGGTGACCGCGTCGCGCATGCCGGTGATGAAGCAGCCCAGGGCGTCGCCGGTGGTATCGGTGTAGTCGGCGGGGACGTTGAGGTGGCCGTACTGGTCGTGGAAGGCCTGGGCGGCGGCGAGTCCGGCGCGGCGGGACGGGAGGTGGCGTCGCAGGGGTCGAAGGCAGCCAGGTCCATGGCGCGGGGCGATGCGTTCGGGGTGGACGGTGAAGTCGAAGTGCCAGCGGTGTTCGATCAGTTGACTGGTCTCACGCAGGAGGCGGTTGGCCTTGTCCACCAGGCGTTCCAGAATGCGGTGGTCGTGGCTGGCGAGCACAGTGGCGATGGCCCAGACGGGTTCGTAGGCGGTGCCGAGGATGTTCTCGGGGTCGGCTCCGGGCGGGATATGGACGGGGACGATGAGGCTCGCGGTCTTGCCGGAGACGTCCAGGCGGAGGGCGCGGCCGAGGGCTCGGACGCAGCGGATGACGCTGCGGGTGGGGTCGGCGAAGACGACGGCGTCGACGCTGGGGATGTCGATGCCGCCGGCGGTCAGTGGGAGTTGGCCAGGATCGCGGACTCGGCGGCACGGAAGTTGGTGAAGATGTCGGCGCGTTGGGCGGGGGTGTGCTCGCCGTGAGCAAAGAACAGCTGCGGGGGAGCTGACCCGGGCGGCGTTCTGCCGCGCACCGTTCGACCCGGGCTCCCCCACGGGCAGGCTCGACCGCACGGGCGACCTGACGGTCTTCTCGGACAGCCATGCCCACTGTCTGGGGCACGCCGACCGGCAGGTCAAGCTGTCGGGTGTGCGCATCGAACTCGACGAGATCGAGAACGTCGTCGGCAGCCTGCCCGGCGTCACGGGCTGCGCCGTGTTCGTCGACAGCGTCCGGGGGCACGACCGGCTACACGCCTACGTGGTCGCTTCCGTCGCGGTCACCGATGCGGACCTGCGCAGGGCCGCGCTCGCGAAGCTGCCCGCGTCCCTCGTCCCCCGCCACTGGGTACGGGTGGACACGCTCCCGAAGACGACCAGCGGCAAGGTGGACCGTCGCCGCCTCTCCTGACCGACGACCCGGCTGGCCATGGTCCGCCGATGAGCACGTGCCCAGGAGCACCGCGACGACCCGCACGACACCTTCCTGGCCTCGCCGCCCGTCCTCCGTCCTTCATCTCCCTGTCATCCTCCCGTGCCCGGCAGGCCGTTGGGCAGGAAGCACTCGTGGCGGGTGCGGCAGACGAGCCGGCCCTGGTGGAACACCATCCGGTCAGCTCTGCCGTTCGCCATGGCCTCCTCCAGGGTGAGGGCCCGCACGGCCAGGAGTTCCGCCGGCCCCCCGGGCTCGATTGCCGGGACCGGGAGGCCCATGGCCCTGCGTGCGTCGCCGCTGACGGCGTCGTAGGCGGAACGCGGCGACAGATGGCCCGCGAGGACGAGCAGCGAGGCGGCCTCGAACGGGTCGAACCGCCCCAGCGGGTTGAAGGGATCCCGCGCGTTGTCCCCGCCCGCCGCCACGGTCACACCGGCCGCGCGCAGCTCCCGGACCGCGGTGAGCCCCCTCGGCACGGGGTTCGGATGCCCCCGTGCCTGCAGGTAGAGGTTCGTCTGCGGACAGGTCACGACACAGATGCCCGCCTCCGCCACCCGGGCGGCGGTCCGTTCGACCGCCTTCGGCGGCTGTACGCCGAGGCTCACACAGTGGCCGGCCGTGACTCCGTGCGGGAAACCGTTCTTCAGCACCCACTCGGCGAGTTCGCCGAGGGTGTCCGAGGCCGGGTCCAGGCTCTCGTCGACGTGCAGGTCCACCGGCTTCCCGTACTCGGCCGCCATGGTCATCAGGATGTCCAGGCACGCGGCCGGGTTCTCGTCCCGGTAAGGGGCGCCGCCCACCGCGTCCGCGCCGGCTTCCAAGGCCGCCGCCAGCAGGGCCCTGTTGTCCGCGCCGGCGCTTCCACGGACGGGGAAGTCCACGAACGCCACGGTCTGCAGCAACAGTCTCCCCGAGAGCAGGTCACCCGCTTCGGACAGGGCCTCGACCATCCTCAGCCCGATGGTCACCCCGACATCGACATGGGTACGGATCGCTGTCGCGCCGGCGGACAGCAGCTCGGTGGCGGCGCGCAGCGCCCGCTCGCGCACGTCGGCGCGGGACACCGACGCCCGCGCCGCGTACCAGGCCGCCACGGCGGCGTCCAGATCGCCGCCGTCCCGCGCACCGCCCAGCCCGCCGAGCAGGACCTTGTCGAAGTGGCAGTGCGGTTCGGCGGGGGCGGGCAGCAGCAGGTGACCGGACAGGTCCATGTGCACGCGACCCGTACGTGGTGCCCCAGCCGCCGTGACCGCGCGGACGTGTCCGGCCTCCAGCAGCACGTCTGCGAGGGAGCCGTCGAGGAGCCTGGCGTTCGTCAGGAGCAGGGAGCCGTCCGGTTCGCCGACCGCCCCGGAGATCTCCCGCGTCACCGTGGCGATCCGTCGCCCGGCGGGTACGGCGCGACACCGCTGAAGAGGTCACCGGCGTCCAGCGCTCCCATGTCGGGCAGGACCACCGGACCGTCCAGATCCTCGTAGAGGCTGAAACCGACGACGTTGATCCCCGCCTGGCGCAGCACATCCGTACCCGCGGCGGCGCCGCTGACGACCGCGGCCACTTCGTGACCGGTGGCGCAGTGGGCGGCGATCACCTCCCTGACCGCCAGTAGTGTGCCGCCGGTGGCCGAGATGCAGTCGATGTAGACCGTCACCTCGTACGCGTCGCGTGGCACGGCGGTCATGTACTCGTGGTGGACGGCGTCCCGGTCGGCGGCGCGGCGCATGCCGAGCACGCAGAAGTCCGCCGTCGGGAAGGCCGCGACGAAGCCGGGGTACATCAGCGCTCCGCCCCGCAGGACGATCACGCAGAGCACGTGCCGGGACCGGCCGAAGCGTTCGGTGACGATGTCGGCGGTCCGCCGGCCCAGGACGCCGCTCAGTTCGACGAGTTCCTGGCGCACCTCGCCGGGCTCCGTGAGGTGCGCCAGCCGGGCGTATCGCTTCTCGTCGTCCGCGGTTTCCACCAGGAAGGTCACGGCGTGCTCCCGCGTTCGAGGATGACGTCACGGCACATTGCCGCCAGGTCGGCGGCCGGATCGGACAGGATGCCCGCCAGGGAATGCTCCGGATCCACGGTCGCGCGCCCGCGGACCACCAGGTCGTGAGCCGCCGTCAGCGTCACGGCGAACCGCACGTCGTCGGGGCCGAGCAGGTCGTCCACCAGTGACGCGGAGTCGTTCTTGGCCAGCGCGGCGGCGTGGGTCTTCGGGGCGAGGTCCATGATGAGGTCGGACAGTGCCCACACGCCCTCGTCGACGAGCAGGTGGGTGATGGGGTCCTCGAAGAAGTAGGCCACTGCTTCGGCGAAGCTCTGCTTGCCCAACAGGAGTTTGCGGTCGGGCGCGGTGCCGCAGAAGATCCAGAACGTGCCGTCGGAGTTGAGCGTGACGGCGAGTCCCGTACTGGCCGCGTACTCGCCGCGGATCGCGTCGTTCACGGCCGTGGCCAGAGAGAGGTTTCCCGGCTTCGTCTCGAAGGGTCCGTAGTACTCGCGGAGTGTCTTGGTGGCGCCCTTGTGGTCCTCCGTCAGATTCAGCGCCTTCCCGCTGCGCCGGAAGACGTTGAAGGTGACGGGGACGGTCTTGCCGTCGGGCAGCACCAGGAGGCGGTTCCAGTCGTCGACCTTCTGGACCACGGCTCCCACCTCGTCGGCGATCATCCGGTCCGCGATGCCCATGTCCGGCTGAATGCTCCTGAGCCCCACCGAGAAGCCCGGTCCGGTCTCCGCCCAGCACCGCAGCACGTTGCCGTAGTAGTCGATCCGTACGGGCCTGGGAGCGTTCAGGTGGTAGCGGTCGATGCTCAGCCGCAGCATGAGTTCGGGGTTGCCCGGATTGCGCGACCTCGCCGCGTCGAGCTGGCCCATGATGCGCGCCGTGCGCTTGGGCGTCATGGCCCAGTGGCCGGCCGTGACGATCTCGATCCGGGGGACCTCTACGGTCTCCAGCAGCCGCAGGATGCTGGAGAGCTTGAGGAAGGGCTCCCCGCCGCCGGTGATGTTGAGCTTCTGTGACTCCGATTCCGATATGAACCTGATCGCGCCCTCAAGTTCTCGTTTCGAGAGCGCCGTCTTGTCGGACTTCCGTTCCAGGTCCGACGAATACATGCAGTGCTCGCAGGCCACCGGGCACAGCTCGCTCAGATGAATGAAGAAACTCGATCCCCGGGACGGAACGTTTTCGATGCGGTGCCGGAAAGCTGTGAGAAGCCTGTCACGAGCCAATATCGGTTCGGAGAAAGCAGTGACGAGCTGCGGGTGCTGCACCCTTTACTCCCTGAGGTTGGATCCTGAAAGGATTCAATATTCCACGACTCATCCTCGGTGGCTGATTCATTCGCCGTCAAGCATCGGGATCCGGCCGGATCGAGTTGACCGAAAACCGTATGGTCGATCCCGGCCTTCCCGAACCCTCACAACGGGGATAGAATCCACGGACTTCCCGGGTCTACCGGAGTGTGTGAGGATCCCTCAGGGCGACGCCGCAGCGGCTGGGGATCGGGCCTCGTCACAGAGGTCGTGCCTCCTGGGTATTGACGATATTTGGAAGGGTCTCGTCCGTATGTCGGAGCGCACATCGGTGACGGTAATTCTGGCCAGTGGAACGGTGGCCGCCGTGGCCCTCGGAAAATTCTCCCCTTTTCTGGACCGGGTACGTGAAGGATTCGACCTGTCCCTGACCAACGCCGGCTGGCTGACGTCCGGTATCACCGTCGTAGCCGCAGCGGCCGCGACACCGGTCGGCCGATGGGCCGGCGCCACCAGGGCCCGTTCGGTGCTCGCCCTGGGGCTGGTCGCCACGGGGCTGAGCGGGCTCGCCATGTCGGCGTTCGCCGACATGGCCTGGCAACTGTTCGCCCTGCGCCTGCTGGAAGCCGTCGGATACGTGGCGATCATGGTCACCGGGCCGAGCCTGCTGGCCCAGGTGGCGGACGCCCACCTGCGATCCTGGGCACTGGCCCTGTGGGGTATGTGCATCCCGGGAGGGCTCGCCGCAGCGGCCGCGGCGGGCGGGCTGATGGCGGGGGCCGGCTGGCGGGCCTGGATCGCGGTACCGGCGGTGGCCGCGATTCTTCTGGCCGTGGCGGTGCGCTGGGCGGTCCCCCTGTGGACCGGCCAGGACGGGACGGCTGCCGCTGCGGCCGTCCCGTCCACCGGCCGGATCTCCGGATCGGTGTGGTCCCTGGCCTCGGGCTTCGCACTCGTGTCGATGGTCGGACTGGCGACGGTCACGCTGCTGCCCACCTTCCTGTCCACGGAAAGGGGTCTGCCCGAGGGCCGGTCCGGCGCCCTGACCTCGGTCGTCGCGGCCGCCAGCATCCTGGGCAGCGTGGCCGCCGGACTTCTCGTACGGCGCGGGGTCCGCCACACGTCGTTGTTCGCCTCCGCGCTGGCCATGCCGTTGCTCGGCGCGGGAGTCTTCCTCGGTCCCACGTGGCCGTGGTGCTTCGTCGCGGCCACGCTGCTCATGGTGGTCAACGGCATCGTGGTCGCGGGCGTGTTCTCGGCTCTGCCGTCGGTGGCGGGAGTGTCCGGTGCCGGAAGGGCGACCGGGATGGTCACCCAGATGGGCAGCGTCGGAACCCTGATGGGCCCGCCCCTGTTCGGGGCCTCGAAGGACCTGGTCGGCTGGTGGGCGGTCCTGCCGCTGACGGCGGCGGCCGCGCTGACGGGGGTGGCAGCCCTGTCGGTCGCCGTCCGGCGGGAAACGGTGACATCCGAGGCGTGACTTTTTAGGTCGCCCCGGTTCCGCTTCCTTTTCGTCGAATATTTTCGACAGTTTCCGGAACCACCAAATGCGCCGCTGACTACCAATTGTCAAACATCATTTTCGGTTTCCGCGCGGTGTTCACCAGCCGGAGATGCACGGTTACAGTTGATTCCCGTACACTGGACGGCGTCGGATAAAACAGCGACAGCCTCTTCCTCAATTACCGTGCCGACGAATCCTTACGGAATTCCATTCTTTCCAAAGAGCGAGATTGACCAGTACGTTCATGCCTTCGCGGGCCCGGGGTTTGCCCGGGTCCCGGGATTGCTCGACGAACCGACGCTGAGCCGCTGGCCCGCGGCTGTGGACCGTACTGGCTTTATTCACGAGTAGTGCCGTCAGTTGTTCATGGGTTTGGGAGGCACCCAGATCCACGGTCGGGTGATATTCACGAGTTTTGGTTCTGGCTCAAGTTCCGGGCTCTGTCGCTGATTTGGGGGTGGTGACGATCAAGGATCGGTGGGCATCACCTGGGTGTGGGGGATGTGGTTCGCCTCGCCGACCTTCTTCTTCCGGGGGTTGGGGCGTCTGTCGAAGCAGTGGTTCTTGGGGACACCGAGGTCCGGCTCACTGTGCGGTCCACGGTGGGGTCGGCCGCCTGTCCGGGATGTGGATGGAGATCCTCGCGTGTGCACTGCTACTACCAGCGGTGTCTGGCAGACCGTCCCGTCGCCGGCCGTCAGGCGCGGCTCGATCTGCGGGCACGCCGTCTCGTGTGCGGTAACGGCAGCTGCGGGCGTCGGACGTTCGCCGAGCAGATACCGGACCTGACGCATCGACATGCCCGCCGCACCAACGCGCTCACCACTCAACTCACCGACATCGCCTTGTTTCTGGGCGGACGTGCGGGAGCCAATCTGTGCGGTCGCCTGGCTGTGACCACCGGCAAGGACACACTGCTCCGCCTGCTGCGCGCACTGCCCGTCCCGGCGCCGGAATCTGTCCCGTGTCTGGGCGTCGACGAGTTCGCCGTGCGCCGCGGCCGGACCTACGCGACGATCCTCGTCGACATGAACACCCACCGTCCCGTCGACGTCCTCGCGGACCGCACCGCGCAAACCTTCGCGGCCTGGCTTCGCGAGCACCCTGAGGTCCAGATCGTCTGCCGCGACCGTGCCGGCTCCTTCCGCGACGGCGCCCACGCCGGTGCGCCACAGGCCCGGCAAGTGGCCGACGCCTGGCACCTGCTCCACAACCTCGCCGAAGCCGTCGAACGAATCGTTGGACGACACCGCGCCAACCTGCGCGAACCCCTCACTGTCCACGCCGACCAGGACGACACCCGCCCACCCGCGGACGTCCATCACACCGCCCTGGGTGAACTGGACGTGCACGGACGGCCTCGACCGCTGGTGGCCCGCACCCGCGAACGCCACCAGCAGATCCACGAACGCATCGAACGCGGCGACAGCCTGCGCGCCATCGCCCGTGAACTCCACCTCAGCCGCGGCACCGTCCTGCGCTTCGCCCGGGCCGCTGATGTCCAACAACTTCTTGGCGCGGCAACCGACCGCCCGAGCATGGTCGACGACTACCGGCTCTACCTGCATCACCGCTGGATGGAGGGATGCACCAACGCTGCCGCACTCACCCGGGAGATCCAACAGATCGGCTACCGCAGAGACGTCAACACCGTCCGCAGCCACCTGCGGCCCTACCGCACCGGAACGATCCCGACAGATGCCCCGCTGCCCCATGTGACCGTCCGCCGGGTCACCGACTGGATCATGCGCCGGCCCGAGCAACTCACCGACACCGAACGCAAATGCCTCGACGAACTATGCGAACGCAGCCCCGCACTGGCCACGACCACCCAATACGCCCGGCGCCTGGCCTCGATGGTGCGCGAACGCCGCAGCGAGCACCTGGCCCTCGACGTCTGGCTCGCCGACGTCCGCCTCGACGGACAACGAGAACTCCGTACCCTCGCCGCCGGCATACGCCGCGACCGCGCAGCCGTACTCGCCGCCCTGACCACTACCCACACTTCGGGAGCAGTCGAAGGCAACGTCACCAGAATCAAGCTGCTGAAGAGACAGATGTACGGCCGGGCCAACTTCGACCTCCTGCGACGCCGCATCCTCCTGTCACCTTGATCAACCGGCTGACACCCCCAAATCAGCGACAGAGCCAGATCTTGGGGAGCGGTCGCGGAGCGTCACCTTGGTTGTCCTTTGACAGCGAAGTCAGTCGCTCGGGTCGCGCTGCCCTGCATCGACTGGATTGGATGGCGAACGATCATATGGGGGTTGCTGGTGTTCCTGAGGGACGTGTCAGGAGCCGCAGACCGCAGCCTCAGTTGCCCGGGTTGCACGCCTCCCGGCGTTCACGGCTTGGAGTCCGTGTCCTCGTCCGGGGAGAAAAGATCCTCGATCGGTTCGCCGAACACGGCGGCGATCTTGAACGCGAGCGGCAGGCTCGGGTCGTAGCGGCCCGTTTCGATGGCGTAGACCGTTTGCCGGGAGACGCCGAGGCGGTCGGCGAGGTCAGCCTGGCTCCAACGACGCATCGCCCGCAGTTCCCTGAGCCGGTTCTTCATCGGGTTCGCGGGGTCTTGAACAGCAGGGCTGCGATCCAGATCAGGATGCTCACGATGAAGCTGATCTGGACCAGCTGCCGCAGGTCGCCCACGCCGGCTGCCTGGAGAAGCCCGACGGTGTGGATCGACATGACCAGCACGCCGAACCCGATCGCCAGAGCCTCGAGCTGGCAACGGCGCTGGTACTCGTCGGCGCGGCGCAGGCTCCTGATCACGGCCCGGACGACCCACAGCGCCGGCGTGAGATTCAGCAGCGACCAGAACAGTTTCCATGAGCCCGCCGAACCGAAGAGGCCGAACTCCGAGATCAGGCTGAGCAACACGAGGCCGATGACGGCCGGCAACCAGTCGAGGAACCAGGCGCGGGCGCGGACTATGTCGCTTCGGCTCTGGCGGTTCTCCTGCGATTTCTCCATGCGGCAAACGTAAAGGTGACTTGTCTTAACGTCAAGGGTCCTTGTCACGCGGCGGCGGACGTGAGCATCGACCACCACCCCTGAGCCTCCGCGCGCCGCACGAAATAGCCCGGAGCGTGCCGACGCTCTCACTCACCGTCGTGCCAGTGCAGCCACGCCTGGTCGTTGCCGACCAGTGCCAGCCCGGGAAGTGGCGCAGTCGCTGCGGCCACCCAGCACCCCCAGGTGGTCCCCACGCGACGACGGTGCTGTTATGAAACTTGATGCACCATTCTGGGATTCCCTCGTGTTCGCCGGGATCGACGACGTGGACGTCGAGGGGGTGACCTCTGCCTTCGGCACCGTCGATGTGGTGGCGAGAGGCCGGGCGGCCGAGGCGGCATGTCCGGACTGCGGTCGATTCTCGGACCGGGTGCACGACTGCTATCAGCGCAGGTTGAAGGATCTCCCGCTCGGTGAGCAGAGCGTCGTGATCCTGTTGACAGTCCGGCGTTTCATCTGTGGGGCGGCTGACTGTCGGCGCCGCACGTTCGCCGAGCCGTTCACGCAGTTGACCGCCCCGTACTCACGGTTCACCACTCGGCTCAACCACGTCCTGGAGCGAGTCGGGCTCGCGCTGGCCGGACGGGCCGGCGCCCGGCTGGCCGCCCAACTGGGCTTCGGCGCAGGACGGATGACCTTGTTGCGCAGGGTCATGTCGCTGCCCGATCCGCAGTTCAGCACGCCGCGCGTGCTGGGCGTGGACGACTTCGCGATCCGCCGGGGACAGACGTACTCCACCGTTTTGACCTGCGGAGAATCCCATCGCGTGGTCGACGTGCTCCCTACACGCGAAGCGGGGTCGCTGGCCGGGTGGCTGACCAGCCACCCGGGCGTGGAGATCATCTGTCGGGACCGGGCAGGTGCCTACGCCGAGGGTGCCCGACGCGGCGCCCCCGAAGCTCTCCAGGTTGCTGACCGGTTTCACTTGTGGCAAGGCCTCGGCCGTGCAGTGGAGACCTGTGTCGCCGCCCACCGTGAGTGTCTGCGCGCTCCGACGTCGCCCGAGCCGTCGAACGTTGACACGCTGCAAGGCGACGCGGGCCTTCCCGACCCGGATCCTGTCGGCCGACGGGCCGAGCGCAAGAAGGCCGCACACGCCCTGGTCCACGAGTTACTCGCCCAAGGCCACTCCCGCCGGGCGATCGCCCGGCACCTGGGCTGGGGTCTCAACGCGTGCTCCGGTACGCGGCCGCCGCACGCTGGCAGGACACCTTCCGCGAGAACAGGCCCCGGCCCAGCAGGCTGGATCCCTACAAGCCCTACTTGGAGCGACGGTTCGCCGCGGGATGCACAAGCGTCACCCAGCTGCACAGCGAACTGCTTGCCGAGGACGCCCCCGTCACCTACGCCATGGTCCGCGCCCACATCGCCAACCTGCGCACCGCCCCGCCAGGCACACCACCCCCGCCACCGACGGTGCGGCAGGTGACTGGCTGGCTCACCCGCCACCCCACGGCCCTGAGCGAGGAGGACCGCGCAGATTTGAAGGACGTCCTGGCGCGCTGTCGCGAACTGGACACGGCAGCCGGGCATGTCCGCGACTTCGGCGAGATACTCACCGGCCGCCTCGGCGGCAGACTCCCTGCCTGGATCGACGCCGTCGCCGTCAGTCAACTGCCCGGCCTCACCGGCTTCGCGCTCCACATGCTCCGAGACCTCGGCGCCGTAACCGCTGGGCTCACCCTGGAGTGGAGTTCCGGCAGCACCGAGGGCGCCGTCAACCGCATCAAGAAGATCAAGAGGCAGCTCTACGGACGAGCCGGATTCGAACTACTCCGCAAGATGATCCTGCTTCAGTAACGCTCCGCGACCGCTCCCCAAGATCTGTGTCAGAACCCAGAACTCGCCTACAACTGGAGTCGACTCACCTACAAAGCCACATCTCGCCTTCCCGTCGACCTTTTGTCATCAAAAGGGTGCTCCGGTCGGGGGCATGGGTGGTGGAATGGCCGACAGCCGCCGTCCGGGCTGGTGAGCACGGACGGCGGCTGAGAGCGCGAAGGCAGCGCCGGATTCCCCCTCCCGTCGCCGTCTCGCGCTGACCGTCCTCACCACCCGTCCGGGATGCGCGGGAGTACATCCCGGTCTCGAAAAAGGCTGGGTAGGACGAAGGGCTGGAGCTGCGTTGTCGGCGATGCGGCTCCAGCCGCTCACAGTGGTCAGACAGTCACTGCGACCCGGGGGCTGGGGGCCGAAAGAAGCGGACCGGTAGCCCGTCGCCGACCGGAGCAGGCGAAACGTGCGAAGGCCCTGCCGGGGAGCCTATACCGGGTCCGGGCAATGAGGGCAGCACGCGATTCAGTCGATGCCGGGAAAGACGGCGGGACGCATTGGTGATCTTCATACCGGGAGCTGGTGGGGGTTCACTGTCCATCCTCCAGTGCGTCTTCCAGAGTGGCGACGGGCTCGAAGAGGGTGAGGAGCCCGGCGGCCTTGAGGATCCGCAGGTGCCAGGGCCGGACACAGACCACTGCTAGGCGGCCGTCGCGTTCCAGGGCCCGGCGTCGGGTCCGGCAGAGCAGACCGAGCGTGGAGCAGTCGAGGAATTCCACCGGCCGCAGGTCCACGACCACACGGACACCCGACCGGATGGTCGCGGCATCGGTATGCGCCTGAATCTCAGGGATGCTGCTCAAGTCGATAGTTCCGTGGAGTTCGACCACGGTGACACCGCGGAGAAGGTAACTGCGCGCGTGCCGGCCCGGCACCGGCAGCTTCCCCGGAACCGGGTGATTCCGGCGCTGCCCCGAAGGCGTATTCGTCTCCTGGATGCCCATGGCGGTTCCTGACGTGAGACCCACTCTGTAGGGGAGTTCGCGGTCGTCGGACCGTCACCGGGGACTGGGGCAACGCCCCACCACCGTAGGAACACAGCGGATGCAGAAACGTCCACGCACCCGATCCTTCACTCGTGCGAGCGGTAGTCATGTCGCAGCATTGACAGGCTGGCCTGCTCATGCAGCCTGGGCGAGGTAATACGGGGTGGTGTCGCGCCGTTCGGCGGGACGGGCCGTGCGGCGGGTGAGGCGCCTGGTCATCAAGGTGATGGCCGCCCAGGTGATCAAGGATTCGCTCATCTCGGGGAGGCGTTCGTAGTCCCGGCAGTGACGGCGGGCCCTCATGATCCACGACCAGCGGCGGATCCGGGAGGGCTCGTCCAGCGGAGGGGCGCCGATCGCCTCGAAGCGCTCGGTGTCGTCCCCGATGGACGCGAGGATGCAGTGGACCTTGTGGGAGACGCCCTGACGACGCTGTTCCCCGGGCCAGCGGTGGGCGGTGAACCGGTAGTTGCGGACCGTACTCAGCGCCAGACCTAGGTCATCGGCGTAGGTCTGCAAGGAGGCTTCTACGCTGAACAGGTCCTCACCCGGGGCCGGATGGGCGCTGCCAAGCGGCTGCATCGGCTCGATCTCCAGCGCGTGGTCCCCGATGGTGAACTGGATGCGCTGCATCTGCCCGACCAGTTCCCGGTCGCCGGCAATGATCTGCTCGTAGCGCTCGCGGGTTATGTGGCCGATCGTCGCGGTGGTCATGACGCCTCACCATCTCTCACGGGCAAGGGTCCGGCAGACCGGACCTCCGGCGACAACACCCCGGCCCAACTCCCGCCAGAGTCAACCTGTTTCGAGATCCAACACCAGCAATGACAGCAACTGACCATTCGAAAGCAGAACGGACACATGAACCGTTCACCAAAGCGTTTATCCCAACGCTTGGACGAACGCTTCCTCCGAACCACCCACGCCCTGCGGCGGCACCAGGCCGAGCAGTACACCGCACTGCTGCGGTGATCCACCCCGGCCATCCAGACTGCCCCGCACACCGGACACACCCGCCGGCCCTCGTCCCGCTCCAACGCGGCCGTACAAAGCTTCACCCGCCGCAACCGGCGCCACTGCCTGGAACGACACACCCCGAGCAGAACACCGCCCGCGGCCCGGCGCCCGGACTCAGCCAGTCACCGCAGCCCGGACAACGCCGCCCGCGTACAGGCCCGTTGATCTCGGCCACCAAACCAGACTGGACCCACCCAAAGATCCATACCGGAGGTTGAGAAACGGGCACTCA
Organism: Streptomyces colwelliae; assembly: GCF_048158785.1. Classification (NCBI taxonomy): domain Bacteria; kingdom Bacillati; phylum Actinomycetota; class Actinomycetes; order Kitasatosporales; family Streptomycetaceae; genus Streptomyces; species Streptomyces colwelliae. The sequence goes on from NZ_JBLTJC010000041.1 coordinate 13,352, forward strand.
GGCATCAGGCGGCACGGTCTCGAACTCCTTCTCCACGTGCCCGGTGTCCAGCCGCAGGCGCCAGGCGTTCCGGCGGTGCGCGGCGGCCAGTTCGGCCTCCAAGGGCGACGGCGGCACAGCGAGGACGGGGCAGGTGGCGTGCGCGAGGCAGTAGCGGCTGACGGACGGCCACAGGGCGCGGTGCAGCCGGCCGCGAGGGCCCGCGCCGACGACGAGAAGGTCGTCCTCGCGGTCGGCGATCTCGACCAGGGCCCGGCCCGGGGAACCTCGGACAACTAGGGCCTCCGCCGCAAGTCCCGTGCCCGTGCTGCCGAACACGTCAACGAGCGCTGTGACCAGCCGCTCCCGCGCCAGCCGCTTCCACTCCTCGACCAGATAGGACGCCGCCGGTGAACGACGTGCGGAGAGATCCCCGCCGGGCGGCTCCCAGGCCAGCACCGGCCACAACTCGGCACCCCTGTGCCGTGCTTCGTCGGCGGCCCGGCACAGGGCGGTAAGACTGCTCACGGAGCCGCTCACTCCGACCACGACACGAGCGGCTGAGGGGGAGTCAGACTCGGACATCACTTCACCGTTCTCCACGCGTCGGCGGTCGGTTCCCGCAGACGATCCTCATCGGAACGCCTCCCATCCCACTCCTCGGCGAGGCATTCGAAAAGCCCGCGGCCCACTTCTTGGCGCCCCTCTGACGGACGCCGCCCGGGCCGCTCACCAGGCACGTCAGCATCTCGTCAACGTCGTCCCGCTCACCGTCAGCATCCCGTCAGGACAGGTCCGCCGACCCCCGCGGGCGGGCATAACGTCGTTGTCGAGCCCCGGTCCGCCTCCCCGCGTCCGGGGCACTTCAGCTCCTCCTGGAGGTATCCCATGAAAGAACTCGTCTACGGCGAAGACCCCGAGCCCTGGGATCGGTTCCCGGCCGGACTTCTGCTCGTCCCGGTCCGGCCGGGCCCCTCACGATGCGCGGCCCGCCTCTTCCGCACACCCCTCGGCGACCGCACGGCCGTCGGCTTCACCTCCCTGCGGAGGCTGACCGCGACACTCGGCCCCGACCAGAAGTGGATCCGCCTCGTCGAGCCCGCACTGCGCGCCCTCACCGCACCGCTCGGCGTCACCACCGTCACGGTCGACCCCCAGTTCACCGCCCCGGCGCCCACACCGGTCGCGTCGGCCGTCCCCGAATCGGCCCCGACTGCCCCGACCCTGCGAGTCAGTTGAGAACCGGCTGCGACCGGCTGAGAAGAGAGCACCAGTCGATGACCACCCTTCACGAACCCGCCGTCCCTTCCACCTCCGTCGAGCTGTCGATGTGGCCGGCCTCGACCACCGAGCCCCGACTGGGCGACCTGGCCGTGGGCGGCGTATCGCTCGCGGAGATCGCCGACCGCTTCGGCACCCCCGTCTACGTCCTCGACGAGAACGAGGTCCGCGACCGCTGCCGCACCTACCGGCACGCCTTCCCCGACGCCGAAGTCCTGTACGCGGCAAAGGCGTTCCTGTGCCGGGCCATGGTCCACTGGATGGAAGAGGAGGGTCTCGGCCTCGACGTCTGCTCCGCCGGCGAACTGGAACTCGCGGTCACCACCGGCTTCCCACCGGAGCGGATGGTCCTGCACGGCAACGCCAAGTCCCCACGGGACCTGGAGACAGCCCTCCGCCTCGGCGTGGGCCGCATCGTCATCGACAGCCCGTCTGAGATCGCGCGGCTGGCCGCCGCCGTAGGCCCCGGGGGCCACCAGAAAGTCATGGTCCGCGTGGTGCCCGGCATCAGCGCCGGCAGCCACGAGAAGATCCGCACCGGCACGGACGACCAGAAGTTCGGCCTGTCCATCTCCGACGGCTACGCCCAGCACGCCATCACCCGCATACTCGATCAGCCACAACTCGAACTGACGGGCCTGCACTGCCACTTGGGCTCGCAGATCACGAGCGTCAAGCCGTACCTCGCCGCCGTACGCCGCATGGTCGGCCTCATGGCCAGACTGTACGAGCAGCACGGCCTGGTCCTGCCCGAACTCGACCTGGGCGGTGGCCACGGGATCGCCTACCGCCCTGGGGACGAGGCCCTCGACCTGACCACGCTGGCCCGCAGAGTACGCACCGAACTCGCCGAGGCGTGCGCCGCGGCCCGGCTCCCCGTGCCGCGCCTGATCATCGAACCCGGGCGTGCGATCGCCGGCCCGGCAGGCATCGCGCTCTACCACGTGCTGGCCGTGAAGCGCACGGGCGACCAACTGTTCGTCGCGGTGGACGGCGGCATGAGCGACAACCCGCGGCCGGCACTGTACGGCGTGCGGTACGCACCACGCCTCATCGGCCGGCACAGCACCGCCGACCCGGCCCGAGTTACCGTCGTGGGCCGGCGCTGCGAGGCCGGAGACATCCTGGCCGCCGACGTCGAACTCCCCGACGACGTACGCCCGGGAGACCTGCTCGCCGTGCCGGTGTCCGGCGCCTACCACCTCTCCATGGCGTCCGGCTACAACCTGGTCGGCCGCCCGCCGGTGGCCGCCGTACGCGACGGCCACGCCCGCCTCCTCGTACGCCGCGAGTCCCTGGACGACATCCGCAGCCGCGACGTGGGCCTGTAGGTCGGAGTGCTTCCCGCGTCGGGCTGTGGACCGCGGAAGGGCTTCAACGCTGCTCCAACTCCCCGATCCGGGCCACAGTCGCTCCACTCTTCGGACACACCCACACCGCCGTGTCCGCCACGACCGTCGCCGTCAGCGGATGCGTGTCCGGGTGATCCGGGCAGTGCGGCCAGACCGCCGGTGCGCCCTTGGACCACAGCGCCTCCACCGCCCATTCCTGGACCTGATCCGCGAGGTTCGCCAACTGCTCCGCCGCGGTGCCGCCCAGCGGCGAAGTGAAACCCTGGCCGGTGCCGTCCGGGGCGTGGAGCATGATCCCGTAGCTGTCGTCCACGCGGATGCGCGGCTGCACCGCGCACTGCGCCCGGAGGTCCCGCAGGACCGCCTCCAGGGCTTCGGAGAATTCCACGTCCGTCATGGCCTCCACTATGCCGGTGACCGGACGAGCGAGGGACGCTGAGGCGGGGAAGGAGCTGGTCCGGTGTCCTGTGAGGATGGGACGGGGCTACCGGCCGGCTGCCCTTGATGCGTACGAAGGAGCAGTTCGGGTACCGCAGCAGCAGCGACCGCAGGGCCCGGTCGAGCGGATGGAACACCATCAGGTCGCGATCTACCTCGCGGCGATGGCCGTAGGCGCGCTGCTAGGCCGGGTCGCCCCCGCGGCGGGCCCGGGACTGGAGCACGCCATCAACCCGGTGCTCGGGGCGCTCTTGTTCGTCACCTTCCTCCAGGTCCGGGCCGCCGAAACTGAGTGTGCTGGAAGGTCTAACGTCGATCACATCCGCAGTGATCTGGGAGGACGAGGCTATGCGCATCACGGTTCTGACGGTGCCCGACTGTCCCCACGCATCCCTGGCGCAGGAGCGGATCGAGCTGGCACTCGATGGGCAAGCCGCAGAAGTGCAGTTCGTCGAGGTCGCCGATGAGTCGCAGGCCGCACAGCTCGGCATGGCCGGCTCGCCAACGGTGCTCCTTCACGGCACCGACCCCTTCGCCGTACCGGGGGCTGTGGCCTCTGTCTCGTGCCGCCTGTATCGCGGCCCGGACGGGCGGACCGAGGGGGCGCCAAGCGTGGCCGACCTGCGCCGGGTTCTGCACGCCGTAGAGACCGGCGCGGACTGCGACCGCCCTTCCATGGACGCGGTGTGACGCGGTGGCCGCGGCCGTCTGGCACCCGTCACGGGAGGGCTGCGGGAGGTGCAACAGGCTGTCCTGAGCTCCTTCGCTACCACCGGCCACGCACCCGATCCGGCCGACCTGGGGCAGATGGCACGCGCCTGGGGGCGTGACTCCCGCGATGTCCTGGCCGACTTGGCCGCCGAGGACTTTCTCACCCTCGACGACCAGGGACGTATCCGGGCGGCGTATCCCTTCTCCGCCACCCCCACCGCCCACCGGATCCGCCTCCCCAACGGCGTCGAGACGTGGGCGATGTGTGCGATCTACGCCCTGGGCATCCCGGACATGTTCGGCACCGACGCCGTGATCACCTCCACGGGCCCGGTCAGCGGCGCCCCCATCACCGTCAACTCCACATCGAGGCCGTAGACCTTCCCGATGCCGACGCCGGCCACCTTATTTGCGCATTGACGCAACAAGGGGCACACTCTTGGGGTCGGGTCCTGTGCGTGCGCTGAGCGCGGACGGGGCACAGCCACATCACGGATCGGAGGCAGCCATGGGTGCCGACCCTCCTAGTCCGCGCTGCCTCCTGGGTACTCGCTGACTTTCGTACACCTGGGCCGTCGGCCCTGGTTCTCCCGCGCCGGTCGCGGCCCCCGTCCCGCCGAGGCGACGATCGGCCCGCAGGCGCACACCCCTTCCTTACCTGTCTTTCCCATGCTGCGTGGGTGAGCCCCGCTCTGCCGTCGGCGCGTCCGTCGCGGCCGGGTCATGGCGGCGTGCCCAGAGCGTGGGCGGAGGTCTCCCGTGATGTCGTTCCGTACGGACACCAAAACCCCTGAGCCGTCGCCGACGGCGACGCGCACGCCCCTGGTCGCGCGGCTGCCGGGGCGTCTGTCGCAGTTCTCCTGGGTGGACGCGGCGGTCGCCGCAGCCGTGCTGGTGACCTTGTATGTCGTGCTGCGCGTGGGCCACGGCACCACCGTTGCCTTCAGTACCCATCAGAACGTCCACATCGACACCGATCCGGCCCGGCTCCCCTATGACGCGGCGCGCTCGCTGCTGCGTATGTTCGTCGCGCTGGCCCTGTCGGTCGTGTTCACGTTCGTCTACGCCTATGCCGCGGCGAAGAGCAGGCGGTTGGAGCGGATCCTGATCCCGGCGCTGGACATCCTCCAGTCCGTCCCCGTGCTCGGCTTCCTCACCGTGGCGGTGACCGGGTTCATCGCCCTCTTCCCCGGCTCGATGCTGGGTCTGGAGTTCGCGTCGATCTTCGCGATCTTCACCTCGCAGGCGTGGAACATGACGTTCGGCTTCTACTACTCCCTCACCTCCCTCCCGCGTGAACTCGACGAGCTGTCACGGTCGTTCGGCTTCACGCGGTGGATGCGGTTCTGGAAGGTGGAGGTGCCGGCCGGGATGATCGGCCTGGTCTGGAACGGCATGATGAGCTTCGGCGGCGGCTGGTTCTTCCTGGTCGCCTCGGAGGCCATCAGCGTCAACAACCAGCAGTACGCCCTGCCCGGCGTCGGCTCCTACGCGGGCGCCGCCATCACCGACGGCGACTTGGGCAAGGTCGGCTGGGCCATCCTCACCATGGCGGTCATGGTCATCGGCGTGAACTTCCTGTTCTGGCGTCCGCTGACGGCCTGGGCGGAGAAGTTCAAGAACGAGCAGTCCGAGGCGAGCGAGGTACAGCGCTCCGTCGTCCTTGACTTCCTGCGCCGCTCGCACTGGCCGCAACTCCTCGGGCGGATACTGCGCCCGGTCGGCCGTGGGCTGAGCGCGGCGGGCCGGGTCCTGGGCCGCGACGACCGGCCGCTCGCCGTGGACCACAGCCGGCAACGCACTGGCGACGTCGTCTTCGCCGTCATCGCGGGCGGCCTGATCCTGTGGGGCCTGGCCGATCTCGGCAACTATCTCTACGACCGCACCGGCCTCGGCGTGTTCGGCGAACCGCTGCTGCTCGGACTGGCCACGCTGGCAAGGGTGTTGGTGCTGGTCGCGCTGGCCACGGTGATCTGGGTGCCGATCGGCGTGAAGATCGGCTTCTCGCCCCGGCTGACCCGCATCGCCCAGCCGGTGGTCCAGGTGCTGGCGTCCTTCCCCGCCAACTTCCTCTTCCCCCTTGCCGTGTGGTTCTTCCTGCGGACCGGCCTGTCCATCAACGTCGGCGGCACGCTGCTGATGGCGCTCGGCGCCCAGTGGTACATCCTGTTCAACTCCATCGCCGGCGCCATGGCCATCCCCTCCGACCTGCGCGAGGCCATGGACGACCTGGGCGTGACCGGCTGGCAGCGCTGGAAGCGGCTGATCATCCCGGGAATCTTCCCCTCTTATGTCACCGGCGGGATCACCGCCTCCGGCGGCGCCTGGAACGCCTCGATCGTCTCCGAGGTCGTCACCTTCGGCGGTACGACGCTGACGGCCACCGGCCTGGGCGCGTATATCGCGAAGGCCACCGAGAGCGGCGACTACCCGCACCTGATCGCCGGGGTCGCCGTGATGAGTGTCTACGTCGTCGCCCTGAACCGGCTGCTGTGGCGCCGCCTGTACCGGCTGGCCGAAGCGCGCTACTCCCTCTGAACTTCCCTCTTCCTGAACGTATTTGGAGCACGTCATGGTGCTGAACATCCTGCGCAACCTCCGCGCCGACCGGGCCGCCCGGGCCGGCCTCGCCCACCTCACCGCCGAGCGGTCCCGTCCTGCCGACGGCGAACTGCTGCTGGAGACGGTCGGGTTGACCAAGTCCTACGCCGGGGCCGACGGCGAACTGCCCGTCCTGTCGGGCATCGACCTCCAGGTCCGCGCCGGTGAAGTCGTCGCCCTGCTCGGCAAGTCGGGCTCGGGCAAGTCGACGCTGCTGCGCTGCATGGCCGGTCTGCTGCCGGTCAGCTCCGGCACCGTCACCTACAAGGACACCCCGCTCACCGGCGCCAACCCCGGTACGGCCATGGTGTTCCAGACCTTCGCCCTGCTGCCCTGGCTGACCGTGCAGCAGAACGTCGAACTGGGCTTGGAGGCCAAGGGAGTTCCGGCCGCCGAGCGGGCGGGCGCGGCCCGGCACGCCATCGACCTGATCGGCCTGGACGGCTTCGAGTCGGCGTACCCGAAGGAGCTTTCCGGCGGCATGCGCCAACGCGTCGGCTTCGCACGGGCGTTGGTCGTCGAACCGGACGTACTGATGATGGACGAGCCGTTCTCCGCCCTCGACGTCCTGACAGCCGAGAACCTGCGCGGCGAGCTGATGGAACTGTGGGAGTCGGGCCAGTTCCCCACCCGCGCCATCGTGCTGGTCACCCACAACATCGAAGAAGCCGTGCTGATGGCCGACCGGATCGTCGTCCTCGGCGCCCGCCCCTACGGCACCATCCGCGAGGTCTTCGAGGTCGGCCTGGACCGGCCCCGCGACCGCAACTCGGCCGCCTTCGAGGATCTGATCGACCGCGTCTACCGCACCATGACCGGACGGCACAAGGAGGGCCGCACCCCCGGGAGGGCCGAGTCGATCGAGCTGGAGAAGCGCACCGCGGCCAACACCCCGCTGCCCACCGCGAGCGTGGACGGGCTGTCCGGCCTGGCGGAGATGATCGCCCACAGCGGCGGACGGGCCGACCTGGCCGACCTCGCCGACGACCTCGGCCTGGAGATCGACGACATCCTGCCCCTCGTCGACGCCCTCGACCTGCTCGGCTTCGCCGTCGTGCACGGCGACGACCTGCTGCTGACCGACACCGGTGCCGAGTTCGCCGGCGCCGACGTGCAGAAGTCCAAGAGCATCTTCGCCCGGGCGGCAGTCAACGCGCCGCTGGTGAAGCTGATCACCAGCAGCCTGCGCCAGAACCCGGACGGCACCCTGCGCGCCGGCTTCTTCCGCGACGTGCTGGCCCACCACTTCACCAGCGAGCAGGTCACCCGCCAGCTGGAGACGGCCACCGACTGGGGCCGTTATGCCGAGTTGTACTCGTACGACGCCGAGCCGCAGGAGTACCGGCTCGACGAGAACGACACCGCACGGGCTGTACGGAGGGGGTAGACCGATGAACACGCTGCACTTCGCCACCGGCCTCGGCGCCGGGTTGTCCTCAGGCGCGCTCATCGGCATCGAGCGGCAGTGGCGCCAGCGGATGGCCGGTCTGCGCACTCACACGCTCGTCGCGACCGGCTCGGCGCTCTTCGTGCTGCTGTCCAGCTCCTTCGGTACCGGCGACCCCAGCCGGGTGGCCGCCCAGGTGGTCTCCGGCATCGGCTTCCTCGGCGCGGGCGTCATCATGCGCGACGGAGTGAACGTCTCCGGCATCAACACGGCGGCCACGCTGTGGTGTTCGGCCGCCGTGGGTTCGCTCGCCGGGGCTGGACTGCCCGGTTACGTACTCGCCGGGGCGGCCGCGATCGTCGCCGTCAACACCGCAGTACGTGGGCTCGCCCAGCGCCTGGACCGCCAGCCCGGCTCAGGCGACGAGGTGCCGACCCCGTACTGCGTGGAGGCCGTGGTGTCGGCCCGCGACGAGGCCCACGTCCGCACTCTGCTCGTGCAGGCTCTGCTGGCGGCCAGTTCCGCCAGCCGCCTGCACGCGGTCGCCTCCACCAGTGACGGCGACGACGGCCAGGTCCTGATACGTGCCGAGATCACGTCCGTCGGCGCCGACAGCACGCCGGTGGAGAGCGCGGTCGCCCGCATCAGCATGGAACCGGCCGTCGTCTCCGCCCTGTGGCGGCAAACGGCCGTATGACGACAGGGAGTTCAGTGCTCGACATGACGACAGGGAGCTCAGTGCTCGATGACCGGACGGCGCCGGGCCCGTGCCGCGGCCGGGCGTTCCTGTGCGACGGCCGCGGGCACCTCGCCCGCCTCCGCCGCGTCGTCGGGAGCTCCGGCGGCGTCACCCGCCAGCACCGCGCTCTCCAACAGCGCCCGCGCCTGCCGTCCGGCGGCCCGGTAGTAGATCCGCGTGCCCTCGCGCCGGGAGGTGACCAGCCCGGCCGCGCGCAGCCTCGCCAGGTGCTGGGAGGTGGCCGCGACGTGCGCGTCGATCAGCTCCGCCAGTCGGCTGACCGGCAGTTCCTGCTCGCTCAGCGCCCACAGCAGCCGGTACCTGGACGGGTCGGCCACGGCCTTCAGCACGGCCACCGCCTGCTCGGTCGCACCCGCGTCCCAGGCTCCTCCTTGCGTATCCATGCAACTATGGTACCCGTGGCACGCGCCGCCGGGCCGCGCCTGCCACGAGGGGTCGGAGGACAGCCATGACGGCCGAGAGCACTTCGCGACAGCCCGTCCCCGTCGTCGACTGCGCCCTGTACGAGTACGGCCGCCGCCGGCCAGGGCACCTGCCGCTCGACGAGGCGCTGAGCGCCGCCCGCACCACTCCCGGCGGGTTCGTCTGGATCGGTCTGCACGCGCCGGACGCCGACCAACTCCAGGTGGTGGCACGCGCCTTCGGCCTGCACCCCCTCGCCGTCGAGGACGCCCTGGAAGCCCACCAGCGCCCCAAGCTGGAGCGCTACGACGACACCCTCTTCCTCGTCCTGCGCACCGCCGTCTACCTGGAACACGACGTACTGACCCCCACCAGCGACATCGTCGGCACCGGCGAGATCATGGCCTTCGCCGGCCGCGACTTCATCGTCGTCGTCCGCCACGACCCCGCCCAGCACCTCGGTCCTGTGCGCCGCCGCCTGGAGGGCGACCCCGAGCGCCTCGCCCACGGACCCGCCGCCGTCCTGCACGCGATCGCGGACACGGTCGTCGACCAGTACCTCGATGTCGTCACCGCCCTGGAGACCGACGCCGAGCAGGTCGAGAACGACGCCTTCTCCCCGGCCGTCGGACACGACGTCGGCCGCGTCTACCAGCTCAAACGCGAACTCCTCGAAATCCGGCGCACCGTCGCCCCGCTGGCCCAGCCGCTGCGCGCCCTAGCCGAACGCCGCGTCCCCGGAGTGGACCGGGAAATGGCCGCCTACTTCCGCGACGTCGCCGACCACCTCGCCCAGGCCGCCGAACGTGTCGGAGTCCTGACCGAACTCGTCGACAACGCCCTGTCCATGGCCCTCGCCCAGACCAGCGTCCAACAGAACCACGACATGCGCCGCATCAGCGCCGCCGCCGCGCTCATCGCCGTACCGGTCGCCGTGGCCGGTGTGTACGGCATGAACTTCGACCACATGCCGGAACTGCGCCAGCACTTCGGCTACCCGGCGATGCTCATCTCCACCGCGGTCCTCGTCACCGTCGTCTACCTGGTCTTCCGCCGCAAGCACTGGCTCTGACGCCCGTCCTACGGTTGTTTGGCACACTGTCCGGATCCGAACCCGTTGGATGGAGAAGAGTCCCGAATGTCGATGGTCGGCAACCTGCGCAAAGTCGCGGACCTGGCGCGACGCAGCCGACGCCGCGTGGACCTCAGCCACCCGGCCCGCTCACCGCTCGGCTCGACGGTGGTCAACTGCGTCGTCTACCGCGACGGCATCCGCCGGCCCGGCACGGACACCGTGGAGGAGGCCGTCCGGCAAACCCGCAAGCACCGGGGCGGCTTCGTGTGGCTGGGCCTGCACGAACCCGGCGAGGAGGAGTTCGCCGGGGTCGCCGAGTTGTTCGGCCTGCACCCGCTCGCCGTCGAGGACGCCGTCCAGGCCCACCAGCGGCCCAAGGTCGAGCAGTACGACGACGTCCTGTTCGCCGTCTTCAAGACGGTGACGTATGTCGAGCACGCCGAACTGACCGCGACCAGCGAAGTGGTGAACACCGGCGAGATCATGGTCTTCACCGGCCCCGACTTCGTCGTCACCGTCCGCCACGGCCGCCACGGCTCCCTCGGCCCGCTGCGGGAGGACCTGGAGGCGGACCCGCAACAGCTGGCCAAGGGACCCTCCGCCGTCCTGCACGCGATCGCCGACCATGTCGTCGACGACTACGTCACGGTCGCCGACGCCGTCCAGAACGACATCGACCAGGTCGAGACCGACGTCTTCTCCCCGGACACTGCCCGAAACGCCGACGCCAGCCGCATCTACCAGCTCAAGCGCGAACTCCTGGAGCTGAAGCGGGCCGTGGTGCCCCTCGCCCGCCCTCTCGACCGGCTCGCCACCGAGCCCAGGAGCTGCATCGACAAGGAGATACAGGCGTACTTCCGGGACGTCGCCGACCATCTCACCCGTGTCACCGAACAGATCACCGCTTTCGACGCCCTCCTCGACTCCATCCTCCAGGCCCACCTCGCGCAGGTCGCCATCGCCCAGAACGACGACGCCCGCAAGATCACCGCCTGGGCGGCGATCATCGCCGTCCCCACCATGGTGTGCGGCGTCTACGGCATGAACTTCGACCACATGCCCGAACTGCGCTGGCGCTTCGGCTACCCCCTAGTCCTCGGCGTCATCGCCACCGCCTGCCTCCTCCTCCACCGAGGCTTCAAACGCAACGGCTGGCTGTAGCCCACAACCATCGGACCACTGGGCCACCGAGGGCCATCACGATCCATGACTTCCTGAATTCAGGATTCCGTGTACTGTCGTGGTGTGCTGACAGTTGCCTCCGAGATCGAAGTCCTGGCCCGGTTCGGGCGGGCCCTCGCCGACCCGATCCGCTGCCACATCCTGCTCGCCCTGCGCACAGCCCCTGCCTACCCCGCCGACCTAGCCGAAGCACTCGGCGTCTCCCGCACCCGGCTGTCCAACCACCTCGCCTGCCTGCGCGACTGCGGCCTGGTCGTCACCGTGCCCGACGGCCGCCGCACCCGCTACGAGCTCGCCGACGATCGCCTCGGTCACGCGCTCGACGACCTGCGCACCGCTGTGGTCGCCGTCGAGACCGACCGCACGTGCGTCGAGGCCGACGAAAAGGGATGCTGCTGATGACCGCAATATCCCTCGGCCCCGCCCCGGCCCGCCGGGACGCGCTCGCCCGCCGGATACGCCTGCTGGTCGCCGCGACCATCACCTACAACGTCATCGAGGCAGTCGTCGCGATCACCGCGGGGACGATCGCCTCCTCCACCGCACTGATCGGCTTCGGCCTGGACTCCGTGGTCGAGGTCTCCTCCGCCACCGCGGTCGCCTGGCAGTTCTCCGCCCGCGAGCACGCCGTACGCGAAGCACGCGAGAAGACCACCCTGCGCATCATCTCCCTCTCCTTCTTCGCCCTCGCCGCCTACGTCACCGCCGACGCCGTACGCTCGCTGACCGGCACCGGAGAGGCGGAGCGCTCCATCCCCGGCATCGCGCTCGCCGCACTCTCCCTAGCGGTCATGCCGTTCCTGTCCGCCGCCCAACGCCGCGCGGGCCGCGAACTGGGCTCCGCCAGCGCGGTCGCCGACTCCAAACAGACCCTGCTCTGCACCTACCTCTCGGCCATACTCCTCGTCGGCCTCGTCCTCAACGCCACCCTCGGCTGGTCCTGGGCCGACCCAATCGCCGCCCTCGTCATTGCCGCCGTCGCTGTCAAGGAGGGACGCGACGCTTGGCAGGGGAAGGGTTGTTGCGCGCCCTCGGTTGCGGCTGCGCCCGCCGCCGATGCCGAGGTGGGCGACGCGTGCGGCTGCCGACCCGGTTGCGCCTGTTGCTGAGCGTCTCTGGACGCCAAGTGGGTCGGCCGTCGAGAGTCGAGCTGATGCAGACGGCTCCTCTGAAGCCGATCGGTTCGTACCGGCGATCGCCGATTGGCGCGCGATAGTCGCAGCTTGAAGTGTCTTATCGGGAAGGGGAGTTGAGGCGAGTCCGGCTGGGCGGACGATCCGTCACGGTGGGCCTGAACGCAACCAGGCGAACCTGTTCAGCCACACCACAAGCCGGCCGTCAGCTTCTCACAGGCCGGTGACGGGCTGCCCGGTAAGTGCTTGGGCGATCTGCCAGAGCTGTCCACCGCGAGGCGCCTGACGGCTAGCCGACAGGCGCCGCCACCGCGTCCCGCTCTCTCTGCCGGGCGACGAGTTGTCTGCTCAGGTACCGCAGAGCACGGCTGGACAGATCGATTGCCGAAGAGCAGACGAGCACGTGAAGCTTCCGGCAGGCACAGGTAAGGCACTCAACGGGAAGGGCTCTGCCCTGCACGACTCCGGGAAACCTGCAGAGGCGTTGCTGGCCCACCAGGAGGCTCTCGCCATCCAGCGAACTGTAGGGGATCTGCGCGAACAGGCCGCGGTGCTGAACAACCTTTCCCTGGACCATCAGGACCTGGAGAACTACGCAGAGGCGTGTGCAACAGCAGAGGAGGCCGCCTCCCTCTTTCAACGTCTCGGCGACCCCACGAATGAAGCGAATGCCCTGTGCGCGGCGGCTTTCGCGCTGCAAGCCTCGGGACGGCCTGAGGCGGCACAGGCTGCTTGCCAACGCGCCGTCGAGGCCAGCCGTGCGGCGGGGAGCCCCCTCGTTGAGGCGGCGATTCTCATGACCTGTACTCAGCTGGACGACCTCACACCACAGCAACAGATCGCCTACTTCTTGCAGGCAGAAGCGGCCTGCAAGCAAGCCAACGCCCGCGACCTCCACGCCCATGCGTTGCGCGGTATCGGCATGGCATTGACCACGTCGGGTGACAGAGACCGGGCCGTCACGTACTTCGTTCGCGCGGAGCGCATGTTCGAAGACCTCGGCCTCATGGAGGAGGCAGGGCAAATTGGCGACCTGCTCGCGGCTCTCCAAACCTAACCATTGGTCTGGAACCCTGCTCATGGTGCCTCTGCCTGGGGCGAGGTGAGGTCGGGTGGGTAGCCCTTGGCACGGAGCCAGGTGTCGAGGGCCAGGGCGACGATGTCGCCGTGGGGAACGTCGTGGTCGGCGTTGTAGCGGCGGATGCGTCGCTGGAGTTGCAGGATGTCGGGGACGGCGTAGTTGAGCTGTCCGCGTTTGATGTTGCGGTTGCCGATGACCGCGAAAGTGTCTGGATGAGGGGTGAGCGGATCGTCGGTGGGCTCGGACTGGGCTTCGAGTGTGTCGGCCATGTCGCGTAGCCGACGGGCGTGGTGGGAGAGGTCGGGCACGAAGGCTGCTCCGATCGGTCTGGCTAGGCGGCTAGTTAGCCGCCTATTGGGCTATTGGAATAGTCGGCGGAAGGGGCGGCCGCGCACTCAGCGAGCTGGCGGCCGCCCCTGTACCGTGCGGCGTGTCAGAAGCCGCGGGTGGTGAGCCATTCGTCCAGTGCAACCGAGACGATGTCGCCCATGGGCAGGTGATCGAGCTCGTTGTCCAGCGCGAAGCGCTTGATGCGCCTTTTCAGCTTCAGCGCGGCGGGGACCGAGGAGTCGAGGCTCTCGCGCGCGATGATGCGCTGATTGAGGACGACCGCCGCTTCCGGGATGTCCTTCGGGCGCCCCGACCCGTGCTCCCAAGAACTCCCGTTACTGGGCGCCGTATCCGAACTGGCTTGCTGCTCGTACTGAGGATTCGCTACGCCAGCACTCACAGGGAACGCCGCGGCTCCCGTAACAGGGAGAACTGTCGAGTGAATCGCCACCTCAGCGGTGTGCGCCACACCCGGAGCAGCTCCCGTGTCTTGAGACGCCGCGTGCTGCGAGACGTGCTCGGCCAATGGCGTGGGCTGAGCCGCAGGTGCTGAAGGCTGTGCAGCCGGGGCCACGGTCTGCCCAAGCGCCTGCCCCTCCACCGATGCCACAGGAGATTCTGTTCCGGCCTCGGAGGCGACGACGGCTGGGCGGGTTGGCTGACTGGCAGCCGGGTCCTGCAACGGGCTGCCCGGCGCGGCCTCGACGCGCGGGTGGGCGGGCGGTGCCGCGGGCCTCTGCGCCACCTCAGCCACAATCTCGGTCGGGTCCTGCGTCGATACCCCGATGGGAACGCTGGATACAGCCGGCTGAACCTGCGGCTCCCTGGCAGCGGGACGGCCTTCGCCTCGTGCGGCGGCCTGTTCGGTGGCGAACTGCTCCGGGGTGAGCTCGGCGGCCGGCGGAGGCGGCGGCGGGGTCGTCTTCTTGGCTCCGCCCAGAGCACGACCGCTGGTGCGGCGGGCCGGAGGCTTTGGCCTCTCGTTCTTCTCGCTCATGCCTGGGTCAGCTCCTTCATCAGGTTGGCGTACTCGCTCAGTTCGGTGGGGATCTCGCCGAAGGCCTCCATGTAGTGGACCCAGGAGTGGATGACGGTCTCGGCGAGCGGGAATGGCTCGTCGCGGTCTGGGCCGATGCCCTCGCCCCGGGCGGGGTCGAGGAGCTGATCCCTCGCCCGGCTGGGCAGGCTGGTGCGGTCGTCGGCCTTGACCATCACGACGTGGGCGGTGACCCCGCGGGTGTTGCGGGCGGCGGCGCGTTCGGCCTCGTCGAAGGTGGCGACGAGCTTGCGGCGTTCGATCTTGGTGGGTGCGACCGGCACGAGCAGCAGGTTGGCCTCGGTGACAGCCTCGTGGAAGATGCGGGCGCTGCCGCCGCCTGCGTCGACCACGATCGCGCCGAACTCGGTGCGCTTGGTACGGATGTGCTCGGCGATGTCGTCGAACGGGTACCGCTCGACGACCAGGTTGGCGGGGATTTCGAAGCCCGCTGCCTGGGCGACCTTGAACCAGTCGTAGGCGGACTGGCTGGTCGCGTCGGCGTCCAGGAGCAGGGTGGGCAGGTCGAGGACGACGGCGTAGTAGAGGGCGATGAACCAGGCGGAAGTGGTTTTGCCGGTGCCGCCCTTGAGCATGCCGACGACGATGACGAACGCCTCCCAGGCGCTCGCCGCGGCTGCGGCCAGGGTCTTGTGACGAGTGTTCTCACTCACGTGTACTTGATCTCCTTGAATACAACGGGCTTTGATCCGGGGGGAGTTGTCGCTGGCATCGACACATGGCTCGTGCGCTGCGAGCAGGGGAGTCGGGGGCGCTCTGGGAGTGGAGCTCCGGTGCGGTTGGTGGACGGGCGGGCCCTGGGGACGACTCGTTGCGCCGGGATGATGCGTCAGGTGTGGCGCGTCCATCACCGCGCCCCTGTCTGTCCCGCGGGACCATGGCGGTGTTGGGGCCGCATGGGGGTGTCCGCCTGGTGCAGGAGCCGGTAGACCATGGCGGTGGAGAAGTTGAACTCCTTGGCGAGCGCGGGCACGGTGGCATCGGCTTCGTAGCGCGCCCGCAGAGACAGAGCGAGTTCCCGCCGCCTGACGGCACCCGCCGCGGAACGGATCCGCACCGTCTGCTGCGTGGTGCGCACCGTGCCGCCGGCCTCGACGAGCAGACGCCGGGCAACGACCCTCGACTCGCCTGCCGCTGCTGCGAGTTCGGTAAGGGTCGCGCCGTGCTTTTCGTAGAGGGTGCGCAGATGGACTGCGAGACGCCGGCGCGCTTCGGGGTCTGCTCGCATCCGGCGGGTCTGCCACGAGGTGCGCATCACGGTCCCGGCCTCGTGCAGCCGATTGAGAAGCGTGCCGTACGACAGGCCGCTGGCAGCCATGAGTTCCTCGACCGTGGAACCGGACTCGTACTGTTGCCGCAGGGACTGAGGGGTCGGCGGTTTGCCGCCGGAGGCCGGGTTTGGGGGGTGTGGGTTCATGCTGCGGACTCCCATTCGCTGAGGGCTTCGGCATGGGCGGTGGCCAGCTCGTCGTAACTGCGCTGGTCGGCTGGGGTGATGAGGATTAGGCGGCCGTCGGTGGCGACCCGCCAGCCGGGAGCAGCACGGCCGGTGACCGGATCGAAGACACGCCCGTCGGCGGTGTGCCACGCGAGCGGGATTTCGTCGGGGCGTGGCGCGGGCACCACGAGCTGGCGGCCGTCTTCGCGGACAATCACCACGGCCTTGCTGCGGTGCTCCGTGAGCCGGTCCAACGCCTCCCGGTAGGCAGTGCGTTGGGCTGCGTGCAGGGCCTTTCGCTGAGCTGCACCGCCCGACGTACCGAGCCCCGCGGCAACTGCGGCCCAGCCCTGTGCCGGCACGGGGGTGATGCCGGTGACAGGGCCCGCCAGGCGAGTGCCGATGCCCTCCAGAGCGCGTGGTGCGAGGGCCCAGGTCTCCCTGGCGCGGTGCACAAGACCGTGCTCGGCAAGGCGCCGAAGGGACCGGTAGGCGGTGGCGCGAGAGACCGAGGAGGTACCGACGAGCTCAGCAGCTGTCTGGTGGGGGCGCTGGCACAGAGCACTGATGATCATGAGAGTGGCGCTGCCGAGGCCGCGGTGGGCGAAGGCGTCGTGGCTCATCAGCCGGCCGAGGACGGTGGAGTCGATGTCGGCCGTTGTGGCCGTCTCAGGGGTGGGCCACTCCTCAAGTGCCGGGTCGGGGGGGTACTGAGTGGTCCGGAAACGAGACGGCGGCGCGTTGAAGTACCAGGTGGAGCCCTCCCGGCCATGACCGACTCGCAGCCGGTGCAGCCAGCCCTGTGGCTTGAGGACACTTTCGTAGACGGCCCGCAATGTCGTGCGGGAGATGCCGGCTTCTTCGGCGGTCTGCCGTTCGCTGGCGTGGTGCAGGAGGCCGCCCGCGGTCTCGGCGAAGTTCAGGTGCGCCCGCAGGACCCGCAGGGCGGTGCGTCCCCGCTCTCCGTGCCAGGGCGTCGTCTCGATACGGTCGCGCAGTGCGGCGAGAACCTCGTACGCGTCGTGCCGGGAGTCCAGCGCCCGGGTGGTGCTGACCGCTTCCGAGGCGCTGGCCCACACCCGGCGGATGTAGTCCAGGGCACGCGACTGCCCGGAGCGCAGTGCGATGTTGCGGGCGTGCCTGCCGCCCTCATGGTCCGGGTGCAGCAGGAGCTGCGTCAGATGGTCGACGGTGCCGCCGATACGGGCCACGTGGCAGGCGATGGCCGCGGTGATCCGGTGCCCGTGCTCGGCCGCGCCCTGGCGATCGGTGCGCAGGACCAGGCTTCGGCCGTCTGAGGCGAGCCTGCTGTAACTGCCTGTGGCGTAGCGGCCGGTGAGGTCCCCGAGGAGGACGAGATCGGCTGCCGCCGAGGGCAGGTGAGAGAGGCCCGAGGGGTCGGACGGGTGAGAGTGCCGCTGCTGGAGGTTCGTGTGGTGGGTGCTGTGTCGCACGGTGGGGTCGTCTCGCAAAGACGTGGACGCCACCCAGGCCCGCTAAAACCACGGGTGGTGTCCGGGACCGACCTCCAATCGGTGCCAGTGAATGCCTCCAGGGTTGCCGTCCTGGAAGCATTCGTATGCGTGGCCCCGAGCGGAGGCAGGCGTCCCCATCGCAGCTCGACCGAGGTCGAGTCAGAGCACCGCCAGAGCCGCACACTCGTGATCCACATCGGCCAACTCGAGCCCCTCAGAGGCTAGTTGCAGAGGTCGCTGCCTCTGACTGCCTCTGAGCGACCCGGGTCGAACCGGGGTCGAATCAGAGCGGTTTCCTCTGACTGCCTCCGCTCGCCTCTGCAACCCGTCCTAGCAGGTCACAGCCTCATCGCCCCCACACAAGCGCAGGTCAGAAAGATGCGCTAGCTGTACCACTGGTTCCTGGCGAAGGCGGTGGTGTGCGGCATCGTTGCGGCTCCCGTCGTTGGGTGATGGCGACATCGTCCGGAAGGGCGTCACGGGGGCGCAACACTGCTTCCGCCTCACGGAAGGGCCCGGACGACATGGTCCGACGGGACCGGTCCAGTTCGCTGCCCGGCACTCGAACCCGCACGCTGAGCCCAAGGCCCGTACGCGCACGCGCCGGCGGCCGTCGTGGTCAGGTCGTCCCCGTCGGCCGCCAAGTGGACCGGACCAACTCCCGTTCGGTGCCGGCCAGGTAGACGGCGGCGGCGAGCCAGGCGCGGGCGTACCCGTCCGGGTCGGCCTCCTCGGTGCGGCCGAAGACATCGCGGCCGCGCCGGTCCGCCTCCGCGGCGAGGGCGCGCGACAGGTCCGCGGCGGTGCGGAAACCCGCCTGGCGCAGCGCCGCCGCGGCCCCGGCCCGGTCGCCGTCGCGCGCGGGCTCGGCGGCGGCCCTGCGACCGCCGGACACGGCGACCTCGACCGACCGCCGCAGCCGCCACAACGGCGCCTGGGCCACCGGGTCCGGCGGGACTTGGGGGAGCGCGGGCAGCTCCGGCAGGGCGTCGGCGGGTGGCAGGTGGATGCCTTCGAGGCGGTCGTAGCCCAGATCGGCGTGGCCCAGCCACTCGGCCGGCAGCCGCAGGGTCGCCGTACCCTCGTCCGGCAGCGGGCCGACGGCCAGGGGCCGCAGGGTGACCGCGCGATCGGGGTCGAGGCGGCCGACGACGCGCAGCCGCAGCCCGGGGCGGGACGCCAGTCGGCGGAGGTTGGTGGTGTGGGCGAGGTCGGGGTGGCCGTGGGACGGCAGCAGGCGGATCAGGAGTCCGTCCGGGTCCGCCCGGCCGGACACCAACTCCCGTGCGAGCACGTGCTGTTCGACCACTCCGACGATGACCAGATCGCAGCCGATCAGCTCACCGTCCGTCCGCTCGGCCCGCGCTGGGTCGCCCGCCGGAGCGTTCCCGAGCCGGGCCGTGACGGCCTCGGAGAGGGGGCGGGTGAACAGGGCGGCCATCGGCCCCGATGTCCAGGACAGGCCCGCGACCGGCGTCGCCCGGACTCCCTTGCCGGCACCGAGACGGCCGTCAGAGGACAGCGTCGCCCCCGAGATGAGCAGCCCGCCACGGGAGAGCTGGGCGTGGTCGAGGCTGCCCGAGCCGAGCGCGACGGTGGCGGTCGCGGCACCGCGCGCACGGGCGGGACCGCCCGGCCGCACGTCCGCCACGGTGAACCAGCGCCCGTCGTCGGAGAGGAGATGCGTGACCACCCCGCCGTACCCGGTGGCGGAGATCACCGGCTCCCGGCACACCCCGTGAACCCGCAGCGCGCCTTCCGGCCGGTAGCCGCGGCGGGCGGTTCCGACCAGTGCCGGGTCCGGATCGGCCGCCGCCAACAGGCCCGTGGTCAGCAGCAGTTCACGCAGATCGGCGACCAGGTCGGCCAGCCGGTGGCCGTCGTGCCGGGACCGGGCGCCCCGCAGTCCACGCACCACGCGCAGCGCCGCCGCCTCGGCGCGGTGCAGTCCGGCGAGGCGCGCGGTGTGCGAGGCACGCAGCACCTCCGCCTGCGCCACCGCACCCGCCGCCGGAACCCCGGCGGCCAGAGCCGCGGCCGCGGCGGCCCACAGAGCGCGCGCGGCGGCCCGTTGCGCGTCCGTGGGACCCGCCTGCGGCGCTGCCGCGGGCACGTCCCGGACGGCATCCGCGCCGGTGACGTCCCGCGTCGGCCGCACCGCCTCCGCGGCGGTACCGGCCGCCTCGGCCGGCGGCGCGTTCGTCTCTACGGCTGTCTCCGCGTCGGCCACCGGACAGGCGCCCAGCACGGCGGCGCGGTGCAGGCACCTCGGGGCCAACAGGCAGCTGCACACGGCCTGTTCGGCGTCCGTGACCGTCCCGGAAGGACCAGGAGTGAGGACGACCTCCGCGTCCTCGCCGCACCGCACCCGGCGCACGGCGCCCTCGACGGTGACGGGCGCGGCCACGTACGTCTCGATCGCGGCGTCCAGCTTCTTGCGCAGGCGGGAGGTCAGGGCCTCCACGGCGGCAGCGGCCACTTCGGGCGCCACCGGGGGCAGTTCGGGGTTCATCGGGACTCTCCGCGAAGGCGTTCGCCCACCCAGCGGGCGAGGGCGAGAGGACTGAGGGCGGCGACGGGCATCCCGGCCGCGACGAGTTGCCGGGCCACCGGCACGGAGTAGCGCGGGGTGCCGGTGTCGTCCAGCGCGGCGCAGCCCATCAGATGCACCCCGGAACTCGCGAGCGCCCGTACCTCGCCCAGGAGCCCGCCCAGCGGGTAGCCCTCCTCGAAGTCGCTCACCACCACCACGAGGGTCCGGCTGGGCACGGTCACCAGGGAACGGGCGTGGGCCAGACCGGCCGCGATGTGGGTGCCACCGCCCACCCGCACCTCCAGCAGCAGGGACAACGGGTCGTCGACCCGGTCCGTCAGGTCGATCACGTCGGTCGAGAACGCCAGGAAGTGCGTGCTGAGCGTGGGTACTCCGCCCAGCACGGCCGCGGTCAACGCCGACCAGACCACGGAGGCCTCCATCGACCCGGACACGTCGACCACCAGGATCAGCCGCCAGTCCGCCTCCTTGCGCGAACGGGTGCTGAACACCGGCCGTTCCGGCACGACCAGGGTGCTGCCGTCGGCCCTCCTGCGGGCGTGCGCCAGGTTCGCCCGCAGGGTGCGCGGCAGGTCGATCCGGCCGCCCGGACGACGGGTCGGGCGCGGGGTGGCCAGACCGGTCAGCGCGGGCCGCACCCGGGTGGCCAACTCCTTGGCCAGTTCGTCGACCAGCCGGCGCACCAGCGGTCGTAGCCGCGCCAGTTGCTGCTCGGGCATCCCGCCCGCCAGCGACAGCACCGACGTCAGCAGATCGACCGAGGGGCGTACGGCCGCGGGGTCGAGTTCGGCCAGGACATCGCCGCGCCCCTGATCGGCGGCGCGGGCGAGGACCTCCTCACGGACCTCCGCGCCGAACAGCGCCTGGAGTTCCTCGGCCCACTCACGCGCGGTCGGGAAGGAGGCGTCCTGTCCGCCGCCGCGCCCGCCGTCCCGGCCCGGGTCCGAGGAGCCCTCGCCGCGACCGGTGCCGTACAGCTCGTCGAGCGCGTGCGCGTAACGGCGGGCGCCTGCCGGCAATCTGTCGCTCTCGCTGCCCAGCAGCAGGCGCCACCGGTCCGTCGGCGGGAGACGCGGTACGCCGTCGGCCGGCTCGGCCGTACCGGACGGGTCCGGCGCCGGCACGGGACGTACGCCGGCCGTCGCGGAGGCCGGCAGGTCAGCGGTCCGGGGCGTCGGCCACAGGGCTTCCACCGCCGTACGGCCGCACTCGTCCGCCGCCGCCCACAGGGCCAGCAGTTCTGGAGAGGCGGCCAGCGTCAGGTCGAGGCGGTCGCCGAGCCGCTCCGTGACCGTGTGCAGCAGCCGGTCGCGGCCCGCCGGGGAGAGCGTGTCGAAGCCGCCGCGCAGAGCGGGCAGCCGCTCCAGGAACGCCTGGTCCGCGAGCGAGTCGACGCGGTCGAGCAGCGGATCGAGCGCGGTCGGCGCCGACTGGAGCAGCGGCGCGGCCCCGGTCAGCAGCCCGGCGAGGCGGCGGGCCAGCGCGTGCCGTGCGTCGGGGCCGGTGGCGGCATCGATCCAGCCGGCGGCCCGGGCACCGAGGGCGTCGGCGCCGTCCAGATCCAGCAGGACCCGGCAGGCCAGGGCGGCCCCCTGGACGAGGGGGGAGCCGGTGTGCGCGAGGCCGCTCAGGGCTTCGTCCATGCGCAGTCCCAGGCGATGCTCACCGGCGCGTGCGGCCAGGGCGACGAGCGCGGCCGCCTCCTCCGGGTCGTCGCTCCCCGCCAGGCCCGGCAGGGACCGTACCGCCGACTCCAGGAGATCGGCGGCGAGTTCGCCCGCCGCCCGGCGGGTTCCGGGCGTGGTGGCGGGCAGATGGCCCCGGCGCAGTGCCTCCAGCAGATCAAGTCCGGTGAGGATCTCGGGGAGCGTCGCGGAGGCGGGCAGCACCTCGGCGGCCTCCGCCAGCCGCTCGGCCACCAGGGCGGGCAGATCGCAGCGGGCGGCGTCCCGGAGCCCCGTCAGGACGAGGGCACAGGTGGGGCCGCCCTCCGCCGACTCCCTGCGGAAGGTCTCCCGCAGCGTTCCCTCGGCCGCCAGCGCGGCGGTCACGCCCCGCACCCCGGCCAGGTCCAGGCGGACCGGCACGGACGGCACCCACGCCGCCCGCCACCGGGTGGTGAGCGCGGCGGCATCGCCCGTACCGGCCACCTCCACGGGCTCGCCGTATCCCACCCCGCACACGTCGAGGCGCCGCAGGAGGATCTCTCGCCGGTGGTCGAGCGCCGAACGGAGCGGGTCCAGGCGCAGCTCACGCCGGGCGGGATCGTCCGGACCGGGCAGCCGCAGGGCGGTGAGTTCGGCCTCGACGGACGGGCCGAGCCCGGAGCGCGGGGTGCCCGGCGCGACCCGGCCGCGCTTGGTACCCACCAGGACCACTTCCAGGGCTCGCGCGAGAGCACGGCCCCGGCCGAGCGGCTCGCCCTGCCCCATGACGGACGTCAGGGCCTCCAGCACCTCGCCCCGGCCCGGCGCGGGGAGCCCGCGCAAACGGGCCAGGTCACCGGCCACGCGCAGCGTCTCCCGGGCCTCGCCCGTCCCGGCGGTGTGCCCGGCCGCGCGCAACTCCCGGCACACCCCGGTGATGGCCCGGGCGGCGGCGTCGTACAGCAGATCGGGATCGCCCGCGGCGCTGAACACCGCTTGCTGCCAGCGGGGATCGCGGATGCCTGCCGGGTAGCCGGACCGGGAGTCCAGCAGATCGAAGGCGTACGGGACGAGGGAGGTGACGACGAGGGAGGGCTCTGCCGGGAGTGCCGAACCGGTCGCCGGTGTCCCGGGCACCCCGGCTCGGTCAGCCTGCTCCGGCTCCCGCTCCCGCCGGTCCGCCCCGTCGGCCAGCGCCGGTGCGTGGAAGGCGCCGACGACTGCCGCGACGCGGCGTCCGCCGGTCGCCGCGAGGGCGATCGTCTCCCGCATATGGGCCTCGCGGGCGAGGTCCACCGCGGGTACGCCGCCCGACGACCCGGAGTCCTGGCGCAGCGCCCAGCCGACGCCCAGGGCGGCCCGGCGGAGCGACTCGGGGGCGCAGCCGGGGGCGAGGACCTCCACGCTCCGGTCCCACAGGTCGTCCCCGGTACGGCCGGTACCGGCGGCGGTGAGCGCGTGCGCGAAGGACGCGGACGCCGGACGGTCGACCGCCTCGGCGTGTGCGTCTTCCTCTGTGTGCCAGCGGGCGTCGGCCATCGGCAGGTCGCAGCAGACGACCTCCGCTCCCCGCTCGCGCGCCCAGCGGACCGCGGCGAGTTCGGGGGAGAAGTCGGCGAACGGGTAGAAGCCGAGCCGCCCGCCCTCGACGGCACCCGCGAGCGCGACCGGCGCCAGCGTGCCGGGCGCGCCGAGGTGGGTCAGCCACGGCTGGAAGTCCGCCGGCAGTTCCACGCACACCACCTCGGCGCCGGCCGCGTCCAGCAGGGCGGGTACGGCGGCGGCGAGCGCCGGGCTGTGGTGCCGTACGCCCAGCAGGTACGGCACCACCGAGTCGGCGAGGGCGTCGAGCGCGGCCCTCGGGTCCTGAGCGAGCGTCACCGAAGGTTCTCCCGCAGGTCCCAGAGCCGGCGCCAGGTCGCCGAACCGTCCTCGGCGCGGCGGCGCACCGGACCGTCCCAGTAGCCCAGGAGGCGTGCGTGGTCGGTGGGGTCGTCCTTGCGGACCACGCCCAGGAGATGGCCGGGCACCAGGTCGAGAGGGTCCCCGGCCGGGAGGTAGGCGGTGGCCACCCCGAGGGAGACGGCCACCTGCACCGCCTCCGCGGTGGACATCACCGTGCCGGGACGCTCCACGTCCCAGCCCTCGGCCGAGCGGCCCGCCCGCAGATCACGGAAGACGGTCACCAGGACATCGAGCACCGCGTCGTCGACGTCGAACGCGGCGCCCGCCCGCTGGACGGCCGCGACAGCCTGTCGTTTCACGAGTGCGGTCTCGGCGTCCACGTCCGCGATCGGATGCACCGTCTCGAAGTTGAAGCGGCGCTTGAGCGCGGCGGACATCTCCGACACACCCCGGTCGCGCAGGTTGGCGGTGGCGATGACGGTGAAGCCGGAGGCCGCGGCGACCTGCGCGTCGTCCGTGCCGGACAGCTCGGGCACGCTCATCCGGCGGTCGGAGAGGATCGACACGAGCGCGTCCTGCACCTCGGGCAGGCAGCGGGTGATCTCCTCGACGCGCGCCACCCGTCCGGAGCGCATCGCGGCGAGCACGGGCGAGTCCACCAGCGCCTGGGGCGTGGGTCCCTGGGCCAGGAGGAGGGCGTAGTTCCAGCCGTAGCGCAGGGCGTCCTCGGTGGTGCCCGCGGTGCCCTGCACGGTCAGCGCGCTGGTGCCGCAGACGGCCGCCGCCAGCAGCTCCGAGAGCATCGACTAGGCCGTGCCCGGCTCACCGACCAGCAGCAGGCCGCGTTCTCCGGCGAGGGTGACCACGCACCGCTCCACCAGGGCGCGTTCACCGACGAACTTGGGGGCTATGACGAGTTCGCGGGGCAGCGACTCGTGCGGCTTGGCGAGCTTGAGCGGTTCACCCGCGCTGCCGCAGACGAAGGCGATGACGGATCGGGGCGTCAGCAGCCAGCCGGGCGGTCGCGGGCCCTCGTCGTGCGCGGCGAGGAAGGCGAGTTCGGTGGCGTGGCGCTCTTCGGCGGGCAGGGTCTGCCGGTGGGGCAGGGCCGTCGCCGTGTCGGTCGGGGTCATGAATGTCCTTGCGGGGTAGGTCTGTTGGTCGTCGATGAGGGGGGGCGCCGGTGATGCCGGGCGCCCCCGGGTAGCAGGCGTCGGTCGAGCCGGGTCGCCTGTACGGCGCGCACCGGTGGTGTCGGGCGCTCCTGCGCCGGGTCCGTCAGCGGCGGCGTCCCCGGCGCACCTTCAGCTCCTCGAACCGGGGCGCGTCACCCTCCTGGACCCGCTGCCAGGCTCTGCGGTACAGGTCCGCGACCGGTTCGGTCGGCACGATCACGCCGAAGAACGTGCGGGCGCCGTCGACGGTGTCGAACAGCGGCAGCTTCCACTGCTCCAGGGGAACGCGCGGGGCCGACTGCTCGGCCCAGCCGCCGGGCAGGAAGAGCGAGCGGCCCGCCCTGGTCCGGGTGGCCTCGACCACGAGGTCGGTGGCGGTCAGTCCGGCGCGGGCCGCCTTGAGCCGGGCCGGCTTCCACCCCGTCCACCGTGCCGTCAGACGGTCGGTCGGGTCGGGCATGGCCAGCAGCATCAGATACAGCGTGGCCGCGTCGTCGCCGAGGCCGTGCTCCTTGGCGACCTCGGCGACCAGGTCGGGCACGGAGCGGCCCGGGTCCTGCGGCCACCAGGTGCCGTCCTTGTCCTGGCCGCCCAGGATCGGCTCTCCGGGGTCGGCGAGGAGGGCCGCGAAACGGGGGTCGCGGACCAGTCGCAGGGCGACCTCGGCCGGGTACGGCTGGTCGTCGACGCGGGTCGCGGGCAGGTAGGGATCCTGGCCGGCCTCGTCGAGCAGGTCGACACGGATGCCCGGGGCCGGCTGGTCGTCGTGGGTGGCCAGGACCACGGCGCCGTAGCGCTCGAATCCCGGACCGGTCTCGGTGGGGGTGCCCGCCGTCTTCCGGAACGCGGGGAGGCTGATGTACTGGCCGAGGTCGAGCATGAGCCCGGGGGCGGCGAGGCGTTGGCGTACGGCGGTCAGTACCGGGGGCAGTGCGGCGCGGATCGGGTCGCCGGCGGGCAGCCGGTGGGCGAGCCACGCGGCGAGGCCGACCGAACCGACCAGGGTCTGCGTGCTGAACCCGGCCGTGTCGTTCCCGGCCGGCCGCACCCGGTCGCCGTTGACCTCCCACCGCAGGTCCCGGCTGAGTTCCGGGGCGCGGGCCGGGTCCAGCAGCGCGGGCAGGGCTTCCCGTACGCTCCACGGCGCGTGCTTGAGGGCGCGGACGGCGTCGCTGAGCAGGTCCTCGGGCAGGGCGGGACGCTTGCCGAGCCTGCTGTTCCACACCGCGGCGCCCGCCGCGACGTCCGGGCCCTCGGTCCACAGCCGCACCGGGTCGGCGGGCAGCAGGGCCGCCACGACCGCGGCGCGGACGGCACTGTCGATGCCGCGCAGTTCGTCCTTGGCGACCGCCGCCGGGGCGACCTTCACCCCGATGACGGTGCGGGTCTCGGTGGTGAGGAAGGCCCGCTCGTAGGCGTCGGCATTCGGCAGTCCGGCGACGACGAGCCGGGCCATGGTCTCCGTGACTCCGGTGAGCCGGGCGAACTCCTCGGCGGCGTCCGGGAACCACGGTGCCGGACCGCGCTCGGCGAGTGCGGTGAGGAAGGCACCGAGCCGGCCCGGGTGCTCGTCCTCGCCCACCGGGTCGCAGGCCACGACCCTGTAGGGCTCCGGAGCGGTGAACCGTCCGGCCGGATCGTGGAACAGACCGGTGAAGTCGCAGCCGTCGTCGCCCGGGGACCCGTGTCCGGTCACGGCGACGAAGGCGCCGTCCGCCAGCGGCAGCAGGCCGTTCCAGGAGCCCT
This sequence comes from Streptomyces colwelliae, assembly GCF_048158785.1. Classification (NCBI taxonomy): domain Bacteria; kingdom Bacillati; phylum Actinomycetota; class Actinomycetes; order Kitasatosporales; family Streptomycetaceae; genus Streptomyces; species Streptomyces colwelliae. The sequence goes on from NZ_JBLTJC010000041.1 coordinate 40,060, forward strand.
CCCGCCAGGCGCCCGGGGCCGGACGCAGCAGATGAGCGTCCAGACGCAGCGTCACCGAGCGCCAGCGACCGGGCACTTCGGACCGTCCCAGCCCCAACCGGTCGAATCCGGCGAGCAGTTGCCGCAGCGTCTCGCGGTGCTCGTCGGCGGTGGTGCCGGCCGCCGCGCGGTAGGCGAGGGCCGTCGCCCGCCCGAGCAGGGTGCGCAACTCGGGCTGCCCGGTGGGCAGTTCGGGACCGTCGAGGTGGAGCCGGGCACCGGACGTCTCCGGTGCGGCGTCGGCGGCCCGGGTCAGCATCCGCAGGGTGCGGAAGACGCTGTCGGCCTGGTCGTCGCGGTTCCACCAGTAGCCGTTCGACGCACCGAGACCACTCATCGCGTCACGCAGCAGACTGTCCGTCGGACCGGCCGGCCCCTCGTCCTCCACGCCACCGTCCAGGGCGAGGGTGAGCCGGGTCGCCGCGGCGTCCAGGACCGCCTGCTGGGCCGCCGCGTACCGCACGACCCCGGTGATGCCCGCGAGCAGGGCGGGGTGGGTGACGGGCAGCAGCGTGCGGATCGCGGCGGGCAGCGCCTCCGTGTCCCGGCCGGTGGCCGCCGACAGCAGGGCGGCGGCGATGTCCCGGTCGATCTTCCGCAGCCCCGCCGAGCCCTCCGGGTCGCGCGGGGTCAGGCACTCCCAGTACTGCACCGGCGGCAGCAGCAGCGAGCCCTCGCCGAACACGCCCGCCGTACGGTCGGTCTTCGCCCAGGCGGTGACGACACCGTCCGCGTCGACCAGGTCGAGCTGCCAGCCGTTGCGGACGACCGCGGTGGGCCGCTCCGCGCCCGGGAACATCACGAGCGTGTACGGCCGGCCCGGCCCGGAGGGCAGTGTGAGGGTGTGCCCGGCGAGGTCCTCGACCCGCGTGGAGCCGTCGGGGAGTTTCAGCATGCGCAGGCCGACCAGGCCGTCGACGGGCGAACAGGCGGGGGTGACACCGGTCGTGGGGGAGGGGCGCAGCCGGCCGCCGGTGAGCTTGCTGCCGGCGGGGGCGGAGCGCAGCGCGTCGGCGAGGAAGGCGGGCCGGCTCATGCGTCCGCGCTCGCCCGTGGCCGGGTCGTACTCGTACCAGCCGTGCGCCTCCCGGTCCTCGGAATCCGCGTTCCAGACCCAGTGGTTGGAGCCGTCGAAGAGCAGTGGACTCTCCTCGGGCACGGTGGTGTCCCCGGCGTGCAGCACACCGCGTCCGGTGCTCCGGCCGCCCCCGGGCAACGGCAGGGTGATGGCGAAGTCGCCCTTGTACCAGTCCATTTCGGTGCCGCGTGTACCGCGTGGGCCTTCGAGCTTCTCGACGCGGTCGGCACGGGTGTGCCAGTAGCCGCGCAGGCCGTCGTCACGGCTGTTCCAGTAGACGAGGAGTTCGCCGTCGACGTGGTGGAAGCCGGGGTCGCCGTACCGGTTGTCCTTGGGGACGCGCAGGTCGTGGGTGAGCAGGGTGCCCTCGGCGCCGATCACACGGGCCTGGGCGTCGCCTGCCACCACGAGGTGGGGCCAGGCGTCGGCGACGATCAGGTCCTCCACCCGGTCCTTCGGCACGAGGGAGGCCGCCGCGTCCTCCCAGGCGGGCCAGCCCAGTTCGTCGAAGAGGCCGGCACGCAGGGTGCGCGCCAGCACCGGTGCGAGGTCGGTGGCGACCGCCTCGCGTACGTCCGCCTCGGCCAGCGCCAGCGCCTCGGCGGGCAGCCACTTCAACCGGGACAGCGCGTCGGGCAGTCGGGGCAGACCGACCGCGGTGAACCGCTCGACGACCGTACGCACCCAGCGGGCGAGCAGCGGACGGCAGCCGGGCGACCGCGCCAACAGCCGGATGGCCCGCAGGCCTTGGTCGTCATCGCCGAACCGGTCCGCGCCGTTCAGGAAGGCGTCGTGGAACCGGGCGTCGGCGCCCAGGAACACCAGGTCCCGGTGCCCGTCGCCCAGTGCCCACTGTTCGAGCGGCAGAGCGTCATCGCGCTCCGGAGCGGCCACCGGTATGTCCAGGGACAGCAGCAGGTCGATCAGATCGATGTCGTGGGTGACCTTCAACGCGCCGCCGGACGCGGCGAGTTCGGCCCGCAGCCGGTCCGCCGTCCGCTCCACGAGCGGGTACAGCAGCGGCATCCGGGTCGAGCCGCGCCAGGACCTGGCCCGCTCCCGGAACGTCAGAAAGCGCTCCAGCCAGCCCGCCGTGCCGTCCCGAGGACGCTCCTCCTCGGGCAGGGCGGCGTCCCACAGCCCCGCCGTGGCGCCGGAGTCCTCCAGCACCTGGAGCCACAGCGCGGGCATCTCGTCGTCGTGGACCGCGGGGAGCATGTCCAGCAGAGTGCCGCGCACCCGCGGCTCCCGTGCGGCCAGTGCCACCAGCGCGGCACGGTGGCCCTTCCACCAGCCGGCCGCGGCACGCGGTGTGGCCGGCAGTCCGAGCAGCTCGGACAGATACCGCTGCTCGGCGAGGTCGGCGTCCTGGCCGGCGGCGCGGGCCAGCTTGCGCAGGTCTCCCGCCATCTGCGCGGACGGCGGCAGACCACCGGCGGTGCGCCGCAGACACAGCCGGGTGAAACGCCGCAGCGCCTCCTCGGCCGGCACCCGGGCGGCCAGCTCCCTGCCGTAGGAGGACAGCACCTTCACCGGCAGCGCGCCCGCCAGCGCGAACTCCAGGAACACCGCGTCGAGGCGGTCCTCCTCGATGACCAGCCCGTGCTCGGCCTCGGCCTTGCGGGCCCGGGTGAACAACTGGGCCGCGTAGGTGGCGTTCTCCTCGGCGAGGAAGACCCGGCCCGCCTGCTCGTAGAACGTCGGCAGGAAGTGCGGGACGGAGGCCGCCAGCCGCGAACCCAGCTCCAGGTAGGCGTCCAGGGCGGCCTTGGGCCGGGACTTCACCTGCCGGGCCGCCCGCTCCAGGTCCGGTACGACTCCGAGCGCGTGGTGTCCGTCCTCGGGGTGGTGCACCAGCACCCACTCGGGAAAGCCCAGCGACTGACGCGACCCCAGGCCCACCACGACCGGTTCGGCGGCCGGCTCCAGGCCGAGGAAACCGGCGGCCAGATCCTCCGCCGCGCCCAGCTCACCGGCGACCAGCCGCACCACCACCCGGTCGTCGAGCCCCGGGTGCCGGTAGCTGCGCGCCGTCAGCGGCACCGCCCGCTCACCGGCGCCCACCGAGTCCGGCGGCAGCACCGCCCCCGCCGCGAGCATGTCCTCGTACGACACCTGCGTCCCCCCGCTCATGCGTCCTCGCCCTTCTCGATGTCGCGCCCGGCGTACAGCGCCGCCGCCATCCGCATCCCCTCGGACCAGGCCACCGGGCCCACCTCGCGCAGCGGCAGGGCACGGCCGTCCTGGTCCTGCCAGCTGAGGCCACCGGTCTCCACGGTGTCCTCCCAGTACGGCTCCCCGATCCACACGGAGGCCTCGACCGTGCGCCCGCCGTCGCGGACCCGGGCCGTGGAGTAGCCGCCGGAGACGCGGTAACCCAGTGAACTGGCGCGCGCGGCGAGGGCGAAGCGGGAGCGGAACGAGCCGCCGCTGAACTCCCGTACCTCGGTGGCCTTGGCGTCGAACTCCTCGGGGCGCCGCCAGGTCGCCCGGTGGATCTGCTCGACGCGCTGGACGATGCCCAGCTCCGCCGCGAACTCCCGGATGTCGTCGAGGTCCGGCAGCAGGACCGGGTGCGGCAGGGTCACCGTGCGCGGGGACAGCCGTACCGTCTCGCCGTCGAGGTTCACCACCCGCAGTTCCCCGTCCTCGGTGGTGCCCCGGAGGAAGCCGACCTCGTCGGGGTCGTCGCCGACCACGGCCAGGTCGCGCAGGGCCGACTGCCAGGCCTCGTCCGGCCACACGCGGACCAGCAGGCCGGTGGGGACGGGCAGCGACGACACCATCCAGGAGTCGACCTGGGCGACGCACGACGCGGCGTGCCGATCCAGCCATTCGGCGAAGCGCCGCAGCCGGTCCACCTCGGGGTGGTCCTTGAGCGCGCGCGGCAGGGACTTCAACTGCCGCCCCGCTGCCCGGCCCCCGGTGGCACGCGCCGCCACCCGCCCCTCCACCAGGGTGACTTCATACCCGTCACCCGCCGACAGCCAACCCACGATGCCCCCGCCTCCCACATCAACACAGCCCGAAGAAAGCACAGTTCAGCCGGGACGTCCCGGCGTCTGTGCGACGACATGCGGAACGTTAGCGGCGATCACTGACAATCGGCCGGGAAAGCTGTGGACGGGTGGCGACGAGCCGACGTGTAACCGCCGAACGAGCCGCCTGGCCATGCTCGTTCGCCGGAACTGACGGCGGGCCGCCGGGGCGTGGTTCCGAGCGACGGGTTCAGGCCAGTCGCCGGGCCGCCGTCACAGGCGCAGGACGATCAGGGCCGTGTCGTCGGTGTTGCCCTCGGCGGGGAGGAGGTCGGCGAGCAGGGCGTCGGCCAGGGCCTCGGGTTCCGCGTGCCGGTGGTGGGCGAGGGAGCCGGCGAGGCGGGCCAGACCGCGGTCGATGTCCTCCGTACGACGCTCGATCAGTCCGTCGGTGTACAGCACGAGGGTGGCGCCCTCGGCGAAGGGGACGCTCGTCTGCACCCGGCCGACGTGCTCGGGCTGGGCACCCCCTCGTCCAGGTTCTCCAGGGAGAACCGGACTCCGCGCCGGGCGAAGTTGGCGTTGCGCTCGCGCGCCGCGCGCTTCTCGGCGATCTGACGTGCCGTGCGGTCCTCGTCGACGACGAGGAAGTCGGTACTTGCCGGTGAGGAATCCGGCGGCCAGCGCGAAGTACGGCAGCGCCGACAGGCCGTTCCGCGCGGCGACCTCGCTCAGCTCGCCGTGCCGGCCACGGTGA
>NZ_JBLTJC010000042.1:0-44699 GCF_048158785.1 Streptomyces colwelliae
GTGTAGGGGGCGGGGCCGGTGGGGTCGTCGGCCACGGTCGCCGGGAAGTAGTAGTTCAGGCCGAGCCAGTCGAGCGGGGCCGCAATGGTCGCCAAGTCGCCCGGCTGTTCCGGGAGTTCGACGCCGTATGTCTCGACCATGTCGGCCGGGAAGCCCCGGCCGTGGACCGGGTCGAGCCACCAGCGGTTGACGTGGCCGTCCTGCCGGCGGGCTGCCCGCACGTCCTCGTCGCGGTCGGAGGCGGGGTACACCGTGGAGAGGTTGTTGACGATGCCGACCTGGGCGTTCGGGACGGCGGCGCGGATCGCCTGGGCGGCGAGGCCGTGGCCGAGCAGCAGGTGGTACGAGGCGCGGACGGCGGCGGTTAGATCGGTCCAACCCGGGGCCATCTTGCCTTCGAGGTGGCCGATCCAGGCCGAGCAGGACGGCTCGTTGAGGGTCGTCCAGTGGGTGACACGGTCGCCGAGGCGTTCGGCCATGACCGAGGCGTACGCGGCGAAGTGCTCGGCGGTGGCGCGCTCGGGCCAGCCGCCGCGGTCCTGGAGCGCCTGGGGCAGGTCCCAGTGGTAGAGGGTGACGGAGGGGGTGATGCCCGCCTCCAGGAGTCCGTCCACCAACTCGTCGTAGAACGCGAGGCCCTTGGGGTTGGTCGGGCCGTCGCCGCCGGGGATGACGCGGGGCCAGGCGATGGACAACCGGTAGGCGTTGGCGCCGAGTTGGCGCATCAGGCCGAGGTCCTCGCGCCAGCGATGGTAGTGGTCGCAGGCGACGTCGCCGTTGTCGTCGTTCGCGATCTTTCCGGGAGTGTGCGAGAAGGTGTCCCAGATCGACGGCGCGCGTCCGTCCTCGGCGACGGCTCCCTCGATCTGGTACGCCGCTGTGGCCGTGCCCCACAGGAAGTCGTGCGGGAGTGCGGCGAAGTCGATGGTCACTGAAGTCCCTTTACGGTCAGCGGAGTTGGTCGGGTCGGTCACTTGACGGCGCCCGCCGTCAGCCCGGCGACGAGATAGCGCTGCAGCAGCAGGAAGCCGGCGACCACGGGCACGCTGACGACCAGCGAGGCGGCCATGATCTGGTTCCAGTACACGTCGTTGAGCGTGGAGTAGCCCTGGAGTCCGACGGCCAGCGTGCGGGTCGCGTCGTTCGTCATGACGGAGGCGAAGAGCACTTCTCCCCACGCGGTCATGAAGGCGTAGACGGCGACCGCGACGATGCCGGGGATCGCGGCCGGTACGACGACACGCAGCAGTGCGCCGAGCGGTCCGCAGCCGTCGACCAGCGCCGCTTCGTCCAAGTCCCGTGGCACGGAGTCGAAGTAGCCGATCAGCATCCAGATGGAGAAGGGCAGGGAGAAGGTGAGATACGTCAGGATCAGGCCGCCGCGCGAGCCGAACAGGGCGATGCCCGTGGCGTTGCCGATGTTGACGTAGAGGAGGAAGAGGGGGAGCAGGAAGAGGATGCCCGGGAACATCTGCGTCGACAGGACGGTGACCGTGAAGACGCGCTTGCCGCGGAACTCGTAGCGGCTGACGCCGTACGCGGCGAAGACCGCGATCACCACCGAGCAGAGGGTCGCGGCGACGGACACGATCAGCGAGTTCATGAAGTACTTCGCGAGCGGGACCGTCGACCAGATGTCGATGTACGGGCGGATCGTCAAACCGCTCGGCAGCCAGCGGAACTTGCCCGTGACGTCCGAGAGCGGTTTCAGGGAGCTGGAGAGCATGACGTATACCGGCACCAGGACGAAGCCGGCGAGCAGGGTGAGGAAGATCCGCCGCGACCAGATGAAGGAGCGGGGCGGGGCCATGGGTGAGGTGGGGCTAGACATCGGCCGTTTTCCGTCCGCGTGAGGTGAACACGAGATACACGCCGGTGACGACGAGCAGGAACAGGAGCAGCAGGACCGACATCGCCGAGCCGGTGCCGAAGTTCCAGGTGACGAACGAGGCTTGGTAGATGTGCACCGAGATGAGGTCGGCCGCCTCGGGTGCCGCCCTGCCGAACAGGACGTACGGCGTGTTGAAGTCGTTGAACGTCCACAGGAACAGGACGAGGACCAGCACCTGGTTGACGGGGCGCAGCGACGGCAGGGTGATGCGGCGGATCTGCTGCACCATGCCCGCGCCGTCGATCGACGCGGCCTCGTACAGCTCCTTGGGGATGTTCTGCAGGCCGGCCATGACGATGAGGAAGGCGAACGGCCAGCCCTTCCACACGTGCACGATGAGCAGCGCGTAGAAGCTGTTGTCGCCGATCAGCCAGAACGACGGCTTGCTGGTGATGTGCAGCTGGTCGTGCAGGACGTGGTTCACCAGGCCGTTGTCGTGCTGGAACATGAACACCCAGGTGATGACGGCCGCGTAGACCGGCAGCGCGTAGGGGATCAGAAAGAGCGCTCTCAGGAAACCCCGGCCGCGGAAGTTGTCCTGCATGTAGATCGCGGTGACCGTGCCGAGCAGCCAGCAGAAGGCGACCGACAGCAGGGTGAAGCCGACGGTGACGAAGAAGGAGTGGAGCAGCGACTTGCCGACGGGGGCGCTGAAATCCACCGAGACCTTGTAGTTGCCGAAACCGGTCCAAGGCGCGGTGCCCCAGTCTCGGATGTAGAACTGGGTGAGTTCCTTGAAGCTCATGACGATGCCGATGACCATCGGCACCAGGTGGACCAGGAGTTCAAGGATCAGGGCGGGCAGAAGGAGCAGGTAGGGCAGTCCGATACGGCGGATCCGTTCGCCGCGCCGCCGGCGCGGGCCGGGGGCCGCCGGGTCGGAAGGGTTCTTCCGCACGGCGGCCTCCGGGGTGACAGTGCTCGTCACAGTCGCACTCACTTCGCCGGCATCTGCTGCTGAGCCTTTTCGAGCTCCGCCTTGACCGACGCCGTCGTGACCGCGCGGCCCGCGGCGGCGTCGGCGAACAGGTTCTTGACGGCCGTACCGACCGCCGTCTCGAACTGCGACTCGTCGGCGACCTGCGGCAGCGCGGCGGCGCTCTTGGCGAGGGTGTCCTTGAGGACGGCGTTCGCGGGGGTGTTGAACGCGGTGTCCTCCTGCGCGGTCTTCACCGGCGGGATGGAGCTGTAGGCGGTGTTGAGGATCTTCTGCTCGGCGTCGCTCGTCATGAACTTCACGAACTTGGTGGAACCGTCCAAGTTGTTCGTGTTCTTGAAGACGGCGAGGTTGATGCCGGCCACCATCGAGTTGGTCTGCGCGCCGGTGCCCGGGGTGCCGGACTGCACGGGGATCGGGGCGATGCCGTACGAACTCTCGCTCATGCCCTGGGACTTGAGGTTGGCGGAGGCCGACTGCCACATCAGCATCGCCGTCTTGCCCTTGGCGAAGTCGCTGACGGACTGGTTCTGCGCGTACTCGGCGTTGCCGACCGGGATGACCTTGTCCTTGGCCATCAGGTCGACGTACTGCTTGACGGCGGTCACGACACCGTCGTTGGTGAAGTCGGCCTTGCCGTCGGCGGTGAAGAACTCGGCGTTGTGCTGCTTGGCGAAGACGAAGGTGTGGTGGATGTTCTCGGAGACGTTGGCGCCCTCGGCACCGAGCGCCTGCTTGCCCTTCGCCTCTATCTTCTTGCCGTCGGCGACCAACTCGGCCCAGGTGGTGGGCGGTTGCGATATGCCCGCGTCGGCGAAGATCTGCTTGTTGTAGTAGAGCGCGTACGCCATCGAGTACAGCGGGACGGACGCCGGGTCCTTGCCGGTGGCGCCGGTGGAGCCGAGCGCGGAGTCGACGAAGCGGTCCTTGCCGCCGATCTTCGCGAAGTTGGCCGTGCTCCACGGGAGGAAGGCGCCGGTGGCCTGGAGGGAGGCGCTCCAGGTGTTGCCGATGTTCAGGACGTCGGGGCCCTGGCCTGAAGTCGTCGCCGTGAGGATGCGGTTGAGGAGGTCGGACCAGGGCACGACCTCCAGCTTCACCGTGATGCCGGTCTGCTGCTTGAACTTGTCGAGCTCGGGCTGGAGGACCTTCTTGTCGATCGCGATGCTGGCGCCCTGGTTGGAGGCCCAGTAGGTGAGCGTCTTGGGCGAGTCGTTGGATCCCCCACCCGTGGACGAACCGCCTCCGCAGGCCGTGGCCGCGAGGGCGAGTGACATGGTGACGGCGCCTACGGCCGCGGCTCGGATGCTGCGCATACTCCGGGTGTCCCTTCAGGGAATGCACTCACGACTTAATTTAGGACGTGAGTTAAACCTCGGAAGCCAAAGGCGTCAAGAGTTTGGACGCCACTCGTCGAACTCGGTCGTACCTCTTGACGGCCGCGTTCACGGACCTGAAGCATTCCCCCGCGAGAGAGCGCTCCCAACCCCACCGGCGTTCATTTCATGAACAAGGAGAGCCGCGACATGTCCTCAGTTCGACGCAGAACAGTTCTCGGCGCGGCCGCCGCCGCGTCCGCGCTGGCCGGCCTGCCCACAGCCGCCTCCGCCGCCCCCACAACACCCTCGGCCAACAAGCCACTCGCTCTGCCGGGTGGCGGCGATCTCGGCCCCAACGTCATCGTCTTCGACCCGTCCACCGCCGGCATCCAGGCCAGGCTGGACCAGATCTTCGCCCAGCAGGAGACGGCCCAGTTCGGCACCGGCCGCTATCAACTGCTGTTCAAGCCGGGCACGTACAGCGGGCTCAACGCCCAACTCGGCTTCTACACCTCGATCTCCGGGCTCGGCCTCTCCCCCGACGACACCACGATCAACGGTGACATCACGGTCGACGCCGGCTGGTTCAACGGCAACGCCACCCAGAACTTCTGGCGTTCGGCGGAGAACCTCGCGCTGGTCCCCGTCAGTGGTACGAACAGGTGGGCCGTGGCTCAGGCGGCCCCCTTCCGTCGTATGCACGTGCGCGGCAGCCTCAACCTCGCGCCCAACGGCTACGGCTGGGCCAGCGGCGGCTACATCGCCGACAGCCGGATCGACGGCCAGGTCCAGCCGTACTCGCAGCAGCAGTGGTACACCCGCGACAGCGTGATCGGCAGCTGGCTCAACGGCGTCTGGAACATGGTCTTCTCAGGCGTGCAGGGCGCACCGGCACAGGGCTTCCCGAACCCGGTGTACACCACCCTCGGCACGACACCGGTCTCCCGCGAGAAGCCCTTCCTCTATCTCAACGGCACCGAGTACCGCGTCTTCCTCCCGGAGAAGCGCACCAGCGCGAGCGGCGTGACGTGGGGCAACGGCACGCCGCGCGGTACCTCGCTGTCCCTCTCCCAGTTCTACGTCGCGAAGCCGGGCGTCACGGCGGCCACCCTCAACCAGGCGCTCACGCAGGGACTTCACCTCCTGCTGACCCCGGGGATCTACCACCTGGACCAGCCGATCCAGGTGAACCGCGCCAACACCGTTGTCCTGGGCCTGGGTTACGCAACTCTCGTCCCGGACAACGGAGTTACCGCCCTGAAGACCGCCGACGTCGACGGCGTACGCCTGGCCGGGTTCCTGATCGACGCGGGCACCGTCAACTCGAACACCCTGCTGGAAGTCGGCCCCGCGGGCACGACGACGGACCACTCCGCCAACCCGACCACCGTGCAGGACGTGTTCGTCCGCATCGGCGGCGCGGGCGCGGGCAAGGCGACCACCAGCATGGTCATCAACAACCGCCACACCATCGTCGACCACACCTGGCTCTGGCGCGCCGACCACGGCACGGGCATCGGCTGGGACACCAACCGGGCCGACTACGGCCTCGTCGTGAACGGCGCCGACGTGCTGGCCACCGGCCTGTTCGTGGAGCACTTCAACAAGTACGACGTGCAGTGGAACGGCGAGCGGGGCCGCACGATCTTCTTCCAGAACGAGAAGGCGTACGACGCCCCGAACCAGGCCGCGATCCAGAACGGCTCGATCAAGGGCTACGCGGCCTACAAGGTCGGCGACAACGTGACCGTGCACGAAGGCTGGGGCCTCGGCAGTTACTGCTACTACAACGTCGCCCCGACGATCGTGCAGCACAACGGCTTCGCGGCGCCGAACCGTTCGGGCGTGAAGTTCCACGACCTGCTGGTCGTCTCGCTCGGCGGGCAGGGTCAGTACGAACACGTCATCAACGAGACGGGCGCGGCGACTTCGGGCACGTCGACCGTGCCGTCCACGGTGGTCTCGTACCCCTGAGAACCCGGGAGTCCCCGAGATCCCGAGGAGTTGGTGAAACCCCCCGGGAGTCGGTGAGATCCCCGGAGTCCCTCAGTACGTGGCGGGTGCGGGCCGAAGCTCCCCCTTCGGTCCGCACCCGCCACCGTCACCGGACGGTCACCGCACCCGGCGCGGGCGCGTATCCCGTCGGCCGGGCGGTGAACGTCCCCCGGCCCTGCGTCCGGCTGCGCAACCGCGTCGCGTAGCCGAAGAGTTCGGCCAGCGGCACGGTCGCCGTGACGATCGCCGACCCCGTGCGGGTCGTCGAGCCGGTGACGCGGCCGCGCCGGGCGGCCAGGTCCCCGAGCACTCCGCCGACCGCGTCCTCGGGCACGGTGACGGTGACCTCGACGACCGGTTCGAGGAGGACCGTCGTACAGGCGCGCAGGGCTTCCCGCAGGCCGAGGCGGCCGGCCGTACGGAACGCCTGCTCCGAGGAGTCCTTCACATGGGTCGCCCCGTCGGTCAGCGTCACGCGCAGCCCGGTCACCGGGAAGCCGCCGATCGGCCCCTCGGTGAGGGCGTCACGGCACCCGGCCTCCACCGAGCGGACGTACTCCTGCGGCACCCGCCCGCCGACGACCGCCGAGCGGAACTCGAAGCCGAGGCCCTCCAGCGGTTCGACGTCGAGCACGACATGCGCGAACTGCCCTGATCCGCCGTCCTGTTTGACGTGCCGGAAGACCAGTCCGGACACCCCGCGCACGACCGTCTCGCGGTAGGCGACCCTCGGGCGGCCGACGTTGACGTCCACGCCGGTCGCCTGGCGGATCTTCTCCACCGCGACCTCCAGGTGCAGTTCACCCATGCCGGACAGGACCGTCTGGCCGGTCTCGGCGTCGGTCCGGACGACCAACGAGGGGTCCTCCTCGGCCAGTCGGGCCAGTGCCGACGCCAGTCGGTCGGTGTCGGTGCTCCTGCGCGCCTCGACCGCCACGGACACCACCGGGTCGGCGACCGTGGGCGGTTCGAGGACGAGCGGGGCGTCCGGCGCGCACAGGGTCGAACCGGCGCGGGCGGACTTCAGCCCGACCACGGCGACGATGTCCCCGGCGACCGCCCGGTCCAGCCGTTCGTGCCGGTCGGCCTGCACCCGCAGGATGCGCCCGATCCGCTCGGTGCGCCGCGCGCCCGGGTCCCACACGGTGTCTCCCTTCTCGATCGTGCCCGAATAGATCCGCAGATACGTCAGCCGCCCGGTCGCGGTCGCACTCACCTTGAACGCCAGTGCGGCGAACGGCAGTTGAGGATCGGCCGCCCGCTCCTGCTCGCCGCCGTCGTACGTCCCCCGCACCGCCGGTACGTCCAGCGGCGAGGGCAGATACGCCACTACGGCGTCGAGCAGCGGCTCGATGCCACGGTTGCGGTAGGCCGAGCCGCACAGTACGACCACACCGTCGCCGGTGCGGGTGAGGTCGCGCAGGGCGGCCCTCAACGTCTCGGCGGACAGGGCCGACCGGTCGTAGAACTCCTCCAGCGCACCCGCGTGCAGCTCCGCCACCGCCTCCTCCAGCAGCCGCCTGCGCCGTCGCGCCTCCTCCAACAGGCCTTCCGGTACCGGGACTTCCTCCGCCGTGTCGCCGCCTTCGGTCCACACCAGGGCCCGTAGGCGCAGCAGGTCGACGACTCCGGTGAAGCCGTCCTCCGTGCCGATCGGCAACTGCACCACCAGCGGCGCCGGATGGAGCCGTTCGCGGATCGAGGCGACCGCCGTGTCGAGGTCGGCGCCCGCGCGGTCCAGCTTGTTGACGAAGGCGATCCGCGGCACGCCGTACCGGTCGGCCTGGCGCCACACCGACTCGCTCTGCGGCTCCACGCCCGCGACGGCGTCGAACACCGCGATCGCGCCGTCGAGAACGCGCAGGGACCGTTCCACCTCGTCGGCGAAGTCGACGTGGCCCGGGGTGTCGATCAGGTTGATCCGGTGACCGTCCCAGGCGCAGGTGACGGCCGCGGCGAAGATGGTGATGCCACGGTCGCGCTCCTGGGGGTCGAAGTCGGTGACGGTGGTGCCGTCGTGGACCTCACCGCGCTTGTGGGTGGTGCCGGTGAGGTAGAGGAACCGCTCGGTGACGGTGGTCTTGCCGGCGTCGACGTGGGCGAGGATGCCCAGGTTGCGGACGGCAAAGAGCGGGTTGGTGAGAGGGCGTTCGGTGCGCACGGCCCGTGGCCTTTCGAGAGTGATTCCATGCGGGGCGGCGCGATTCCCATGCGGGAGAGGTGAATTGACGGAGCGTCAAAAAGCTGTCACGTCACGGGCGTTCCGGTGCCGGCCGCGCAGCGGGCACCGGACGGCCGGAGACACGAGGATCACCTCGTACCGGGAGCGGGGAACGACGACAGCGGTGCGGTGACGCACGGCCGGGCTCCCCTCACTCGTCAACGGATGTGGCGAGTGTAGGGAAGCCCGGCGTGTGGAGCACGGGATTTATCAGGTTCGGGTGGTCAGGTGCAGGTGGGAACGCCGTCCAGCCAGGCCGGTCCCTGGATGTAGATGTTGGTCATCCAGGCCTTGTAGTCGGGCAGGTAGGCCCAGGCGTCGTTGGTGTAGCCGTCGGAGGTGACGGTCTCCGCGTGCTTCTGGCACTCGACGCGGATGCTGGTCGGGCCGGGGAAGGCGTAGACGCGCGTGGCACTGACCGAGGGCGCGGTCTTCGTCCAGACGCCGGTGCCCCAGGTCTGGAAGACATGCCCGGTCACCGCACCGGTGTTGACGCGGACGGCCCCGAAGTAGTCGGGGCTCAGGCGGACATCACTGACCATCAGACGCGTGCCGGACTGCTTGGCCTCGACCATCTTGCCCGCGCCGAGGTAGATCGCGATGTGGTGCAGGTCCGCCGAGTCGCCGTAGGCCAGCAGGTCGCCGGGGAGCAGCGGGGCGAGTCCCTGGGCGGCGGTGAAGCGGGCGGCGGCGCGGGTCGTGTAGTACTGCCGGCTCGCGTCGCCGTTGAGGATGTCGGAGCCGGCGGCCTGCGCGTAGGCGTAGCGCACCAGGCCCGAGCAGTCGAACCCGAGCCGCTCGGGGTCGTGTTCGCTGGCCGGGTCGGTGGGGTCGACCTGGCCGTAGGTGGCGCCGGGCTGCGCGCCGTGTCCGCCGCCCCACGTGTACCAGATGCCCGCGTCGACCTGGGCGCAGGCCGCGGCGATCGCGCTCTGCGCGGCGGCCGAGGCGCCGGGTGCGAGGACACCGCAGCCGCTGGCCGCCGGTGTGGCTGGTGCGGCCGGTGCTGCCTGTGCGGCGACGGCCGCCGGCGCCCAGAGCAGGAGGGCGAAGAGCCCGATGAGTGTGCCGATGATTCCGGTCCGCCGGAGCATGCCGGGACCCCCGTTTTCTGTGGTCCGAAACTGGTCGTGCACCAGCCTGCCGACCCCGGCCCGACCGGTCGAGGACCCGGCGTCACCCCACCCGGAAGGGCAACGGGAAACCCTGGGGAAACCCACTCCCACCAGGGGAAGTTGGCCCTCCTCGGTCAGGGCTTAGCACACGCGGCCGTGAACGACACGGGCAGCCCCGGCATCAGCGTCTTCCGCTCCTGGGGACCGACTCCCGTGCGCAGGCGGCAGATCCGGGTGAGCCGGTCGCCGAGGTCCAGGTCCCACAGGCGTACGGTCCCGTCGTTGCTGCTGCTCGCGAGAGTCCGGCCGTCGGGGGCGAACGCGACGCCCCACACCGCGTTCGTGTGCCCGGTGAGCGTGGCCCACGGCCGCCGTCCGGACACGTCCCAGAGCCGGACCGTACGGTCGCTGCCGCTGCTCGCGAGGAAGTGGCCGTCCGGCGAGAAGGCGAGGCCGCGCACGGATCCGGTGTGGCCGGTGAGGGAGGCCGAGAAGCGGCGGTGGCGGACGTCCCACAGGCGGACGGTGCCGTCGTTGCTGCTGCTCGCGAGAGTCCGTCCGTCGGGGCTGAAGGCCACGCCCCGCACCGCGCCGGTGTGTCCCGTGAGGGTGGCGAGCGGGCGGTGGGTCGCCGTGTCCCAGAGGCGGACCGTCAGGTCGTCGCCCGCGCTGGCGAGGGTGCGGCCGTCGGGGCTGAACGTGACATCGTTGGCGGAGTCCGAGTGGCCGTTGAGGACGGCGAGTTGACGGTGGCCGTGGACGTCCCAGACGCGGACCGTGCGGTCGGCGCCGGCGGAGGCGAGGGTGCGTCCGTCGGGTGCGAACGCGACGGAGAAGATGTCCCCGGTGTGGCCGGTGAGGGTCGCGAGCGCGCGATGCGAGCGGACGTCCCACAGCCGGACCGTGCCGTCCGAGCCCGCCGACGCGAGGGTCCGCCCGTCCGGGGCGAACTCCACCGAGAACACGCTCTCGCGGTGGCCCGTGAACGTCGTCACGACCCGGTGCCGGGCCACGTCCCACAGCCGTACGGTGTGGTCCGCGTCGGCGGTCGCGAGGAGTGTCCCGTCCGGGCTGTACGCGGCCTGCGAGACCTCGGTGAACGGGCGGCCCGTCAGGACCGGTCCACGCAGGTCCCACAGCACCACCGACTGGTCGAAGCCGCCGGTGGCGAGCGTCGTCCCGGCGGAGTTCACGGCGACGGACATCACGTAGTCGGTGTGCCCGGCGAGGATCGCGGCCGGCCGCCCCGTGCGCACGTCCCACAGCCGGGTCGTGCCGTCGCCGCCCGCGCTGACGACCGTGCCGCCGTCAGGGGTGTAGGCGACGGCGTTGACGTCGTCGCTGTGCCCGGTCAGCGTCGCCGTGGACCGGTGCGAGGCCACGTCCCACAGGCGCACGGTCCGGTCGACGCCCCCGGAGGCCACGCTCCGCCCGTCCGGGGCGAACGCCGCCCCGAGCACTTCGTCGGTGTGCCCCTTGAGCACGGCGAGTGCCCGTCCCCGGTCGGTGTCCCACAGCCGTACGGTCCGGTCGGAGCCGCCCGAGGCCAGGGTCTTGCCGTCCGGGGCGTAGGCCAGCGTGTTGACCCGGCCGGTGTGTCCGACGAGCCGCACCACGGTCGGGTCGTCGCTGCCGATGTCCCAGAGTTGGACCGTTCCATCGTCACCGGCGACCGCGAGGCTACGGCCGCGGGGGTCGAAGGCGAGCGCGCGGGCGCCGGTGGTGCTCGCGGGCAGCAGGGCCCGCACCCGGTGGTCGGCGGTGCCCCAGATCCGGACCGGTCCATCGCTCGACGTCGCCGCGAGGGCGGCCCCGTCGGGGCTGAAGCCGACCGACCGGACCCGTCCGGGAAGGGTGAGCGTGGCGGTCGTACGGTGATCGGTGGTGCGGCGCAGTTGTACGGTCCCGTACGAGCCGGCCGTCGCGAGGAGCTTGCCGTTCGGGGCGAAGGCGACCGCGTTGACCGGGCCGTGCCGGCCGACGAGGCGGGCGGAGAAGGCCTGGGCCTGGGTGCTGAGCAGGGCGCCGCGGGCCTCGGGGGTGCGGTCGGCGCGGTAGGCCTCCTCGGCGAGGAGCATCGAGGCCTCGGGCTGGCTGCCGGCCAGGGAGGTGGACTGCACGGCGAGGGCCTGGGAACGGGCGACGCGCTCCTGGTCGAGGGCACTGGCGCGCTGCTGGTAGGCGAGGCCGCCGGCGGTCACCGCGAGGCCGAGGAGGACGGCGAGGGTGGCGAACAGGGCCTGGCGTAACCGGATCTGACGTCTCGCCAGATGTTGACGCGTGTCCTCCTCGGCCTGGCTGGCTTCGAGGAAGGCCTCTTCGCGGGGGCCGATACGGCTGCGGCCGTCGAGTTCGTCGGCCCAGGCGCGGACGGTGTCTAGGCGGGTGCCGCGGTAGAGGGCGGACGGGTCGCGGTCCTCGCGCTCCCATTCGGCGGCGGCGTGGGCGAGTTGCTGGTGGATGAGGAGTCCGGCGCGGTCGGCGTGGATCCAGTCGCGCAGCCGGGGCCAGGCGTGCAGCAGGGCCTCGTGGGTGATCTCGACGGTGTCGCGGTCCACGGTGATCAGCCGGGCTTGGACGAAGACGTCGAGGGCGGCCGACGCGGCGTCGGCGTCGGCGAGTTGTTCCATCAGGGCACTGCGGCCGGCTCTGCGCCGGGTCGCGGCGGTCCCCTCGTCGGACACGTGGACGAGCCGGGACAGGACGCGCCGGATGGTCTTCTGCTCGGCCGGGTACAGCTGGGCGAACACGGTCTCGGCGGTGCGGGCGATGGCGCCCTGGATGCCGCCGGTGCGCTCGTATCCGGCCACGGTGAGGGTGGTGTCCTCGCGCTGCTGCCAGGTGGCGAGGAGGGCGTGGGAGACGAGGGGCAGGGCGCCGGACGGGGTGTCGTCGGGGGTGTTGGAACGGTCCACGGTGCCCGGTTCGTCGCGCAGGCCGGCGTCGCGCAGGAGGAGGGGGACGAGGCCGGGTTCGAGGGTGACGCCGGCGAGTTCGGCGGGGCGGGTGATGGACGCGCGCAGCTCCGCCACGGACATGGGGAGCAGGACGAAGAGTCCGTCGGTGAACACCGGTGCGAGTTCGGGGAGTTCGAGGCATTGGCCGGTGAAGTCGGCGCGGACGCCGAGCACGACGACGGCGGGGTCCGGGCCGGTGGACAGTGCCCCCAGGACCCGTACGAAGGCCCGTCTCTCGCTCTCGTCGGAGCAGAGGGTGAACAGTTCCTCGAACTGGTCGACCAGCAGCACCGGCCGGACGGGCGGCGGGCGGCGACCGTCCGCACCGGCCGGGGCGCCCTCCGAACGGGCCCGGACCGCCTCTAGCAGCACCTCGGGACGGTCGGCCAACTGCCGTGCGGTGAGGTCGAGATCGCTGCCGAGGACCTTCGCCGTACGTTCGAGGAGTTCGTCCAGCGGATGGGCGGTGGGCGTGAGCGCGACGACGGGCCAGCGCTCGGCGCCGGGCATCGGGAAGCCGCCGGGGCGGCGTAACGCCGGTACGAGACCGGCGTTCAGGAGCGAGGACTTGCCTGCGCCGGACGGGGCGACGAGCAACAGCGGTCCGCCGCCTACTCGTTGGAAGACCCGCTCGACAAGTGCGGCCGTGGCCCGCTCCCGGCCGAAGAACCAGGCCGCGTCCTGCGGGGTGAACGCGGACAGTCCGCGATACGGACAGGCGGGCGTACCGGTGTCGGCGGTCGCCCCGCCGCCGCGCTCGGCCGGGCCTGCCTCGCGCACCAGCCGGAGCAACTCGCCCTCGGCGCGCAGGATGTGGTCGCACTGACGGGCCACGTCGACGGTCGCCCGCTTGACGCCCGTCTCGATCTTGCTGAGATAGCCCTTGCTGTAGTGCGTCTGACGTGCGAGATCGGCCAGCGACAGTCCGCGCTCCCGGCGCAGCCGTCGCAGCTGCGCGGGAAAGGACGACGTGGCCTGTGCGGTGCTTCCCGGCTGGTCGGTCCGGTCGGCGCCCGCGTGGTCGTACTGCTGATCCCCCAAGGCGTCCCCCCTGGCACCGGCCTGCCCGGATCGTGAGACGGCGGATGCCCAGGTTACTGCGGGGGTCGGACAGGGAGACAGGACTTTCACCCGGAGTGGCGAAAAAGCGGGACTGCCGGAACCGGCGTGGACCGGTCCCGGCAGTGCTCCCCCGTGGCGAAGATTCCGCTACGGCCTGTTGAGGGTGATGGAGTTGATGGGGGTGAGGTCGTAGTAGACGTAGTAGTCCTGCGGGATGTTCCAGACACAGCCGGTGCCGCCGTAGTTGTTGCACAGGCTCGCGGAGGCGCCGCCGTACTGGTTGTTGAGAACGATGTGGTAGCCGACCTGGTTGCTCAGGTTGTGGGCGCCGTAGCTGTAGTAGACGTTGGTCGGGTGCGGGTTGGCGACCGGGTCCACGCCCTGGCCGTAGATGCACACCGCGCCGGACGGGCAGCCCCACACGGTGCTGTTGCTCGCGGGCGCGGCCTGGGCTGCGCCGCTCATCGCGACCACCGCGGTGGCCGCGGTCGCGAGTGCGGCGAAGGCGCTCATCATCTTGCGCATGTCTCCCCCTGGTGAGTCTTCCTGCGTTGTCGCAGGCCGTCCTTCGTGCTGACGGGGATCAGCCTGTCCCGGGGGAGTTCCGGGGTCGACGGGTTTCCCGTTGCCCGTCCGGGGGACGACCGGGAAACCCGGTGTGAGCAGGGGTTCTGTGGAGTGGTGGTCAACCGGCGCGCCGCTCGGTCGGCCTCCGCGGGCTGAGCCCGAGCCGTTTCAGCGCGTACTTGTCGAGCCAACTCAGCAGGCCGTTGAGGATGAGGGTCATCACCACCAGGACGATCAGGCCGGCGAACTCGGTCGCGGCGTCGAGGTTCATGGCCGAGGTGAACAGTTCATGGCCGACGCCTTCGGAGGAGGCGATGAACTCGCCGCCGATGACACCGAGGATGGCGAGCGGGCCGCCGGTCTTGAGGGCGGCGAAGAAGGGGGCGGCAAGGGTGGGGATCGTGACGTAGCCGAGGACGTGGTGGCGGCGGCCGCCCATCACCTGGACGATCTCGACGAGTTCCCGCTCGCGCAGGCGCAGGCCGAGGTAGACGTTGTAGAAGACGACGAAGGACACGCCCGTCACCGCGATGTTGATCTTCGACCAGGGGCCGATGCCGAAGAACAGCAGGAAGAGCGGGGCGAGGGCGATCTTGGGGATGCCGTTGACTGCGGCCACCAGGGGTTCCAGGACCCGGCCCGCGAGCGGGAAGGAGCCCAGGAGCAGGCCCATCACCGTGCCGAGGACCACGCCGATGGCGAAGCCGGCCGCCACCTCGATCGACGTCACCTTTATATCGGTCCAACCGGAGGAGGAGCCGAGCAGCTTCCACAGGGCGTGCGACACATCGGTCGGCTTGCTGACCGCGTACTCGGGGACGACCGGTCCGCTCATCACCTGCCAGAGGACCAGGCAGAGCGCGATCACCGCGAGGCGCAGGGTCACCACGGTGGCGGTGTCGCGCCAGCGGTCGTTGTTCCCGCGGCGTCGTTCGGTCGCGACCGCGACCTCGGTCGTGCTCTCGGAGGTGTCGGTGGCAGTCGCCGTCCTCTGCTCCTTCCGCTCTCGCGCCGGCCGTGTCATGGCAGGTACTTGTTGGTCCAGTCGCTCGTGGTGACCTTCGCTCCGTCGGGGAGCGCGCCTATCGCGTCGATGAAGGCCGTGGTGGTGTTCCAAGTGGCGGCGTCCATCGAGGACTTGGCCGGCCAGTCGACCTGTTCGAGGCTGCCTTCGAGAACCTTGGCCGGTACGCCGGGCAGCGCCTTCTGCGCTACGGCCAGCACCGTCTTGTCCTGCTTGTCCGCGAGGTGGGTCCGCATGTAGGCGGCGCCCTGCTGTACCGCCGTGACGAACTTCTTCACGACGTCGGCGTGCCCGCTCGCGTAACTCTTCTGGGCCACCACGAACTGGCTGTATCCCGAGTGCGTGGCGTCCCATTCGGGCACCGTCAGCGGCGTCGCCACGACGATGCCGTCGCCGGAGTCCGCGATCTGGAGGGGCAGCGGCTCCGAGGTGACGAACCAGTCGATCTCATGGTTGTTGAGCGCGGCCTTGTCGGCGGCCGGGCTGGGCAGCGACACCCACTTCAGCTCGGTGGGGTCGACGCCGTGGGACTTGAGGAAGATCCCGGCCTCGGCCTTGGTGTTGGCCGAGCTGGCGCCCGCGGTGGAGTCGGCCAGTGCCTTGGCCACGTCGGCGGCCGGGGTGGAGGCGGTCAGGTCGTGGTCCTGGGCGAACTTCTTGCTGACGACGAGCCCGAGCGGGTTGCCCAGCCCGTCGGCGGCGACTGCGGTCTCCGGAAGGCCCTTGGAGAGCGCGGTAACGAACCCGGTCGGACTGTCGTGGAGGAACTGCACGGAACCCGCCTCGAGGGCCGAGGGTCCGGTCGCTGCGGTCAGCGTCACGTACTTGATCTTGAGCCCCTGCTTGCGGAAGTAGCCGTTGGCGTCGGCCACTTTGAGGGGCACGTCGAAGATGTTGCCGCCGGTGCCGACCGTGACGGTGGTGAGTCCGTCGGCGCTCGCCGAGGAATCGCCGCCGCACGCGGTCAGCAGGGCCGTGCCGAGCGCCATGATGGCCGCCAGGGCGACGGCGGTACGGGTGTCCGCGGTGCGTAGTCTCATGAGGTCTCCTGTCACCATGCCTGTTGCGTACGGAAGAAGCGCTTCCAGAAGTCGAGCCGGGCGGGCTCCGCGACCGGGACCGGTCCAAAGCCCTCGCCGACCTGCATGACCGTGGCCGAATCCGGTGTGTACGGCGGCCAGTCGGGCAGTCCGGGCCCGTTGGGGTCGCCGGTGGCGACGAAGTTGGCCCAGTAGCCGGACATGGTCGCCGCGACGGCCCGGTCCTCGTCGGTCCACTCGGCGTCGTCCTGGTCGAGGTTGTCGAGGACGAAGTCGATCTCGGAGCCGTGCGAGGCGCGCCGCGGGTTCTGCCCGCGCGCCGGGGAGCGGTGGGTCCAGAAGTACGTGTAGACCGGGTGGTCCGCGTGCCGGGTCCAGTCCGTGCCCCAAAGGAACGTGGAGACACGGGCGTTGTCGCGTACGGCCGCGCTGTGGGCCCGGCCCGCCGTGTCGTCGTCGGCCGCCGGGTACAGCCGCAGGAACTCGTCGGCCATCTCGCCGAACTTCTGCCGGGCCGCGTCCGTGTAGTCGTCGAGGGTGACGTGGACGGGTGGCATGCCCGGGCGCCAGGCCTTCCTGCCCGCGGTGCGGTAGGCGGCGAAGGTGCTCTCGGGGACGGCTCCGCTCTCGTCACGGTTGTTGCCGGCGAGGTAACCGACGTTGTTCTGAAGGCCTTTGGCGTACGTCTCGTCGTAGCCGGCGGGGAGCACCCAGCCGTCGACGACGGGCCGGAACAGCGGCGGCTTCGCCGAACTGCCGGTCTCCACAAGGGAGTCGACGGCCGCGTCCCCGTCGACGAGCTTCTGCCAGGGCAGTGACCGCAGCCGTGCGAGCGAGGGCCCGCCGCGCTCCTCGGCGTACCGTGCGCCCGCGCTCTCGGCGTCGGCGAGGGTACGGTACGACGTTGCCAGGTACCGGAGTTCGGGATCGCGCGAGTGGCGGGCGTGGCTCTGGGCGACGGCGCGGTGGAAGAGGCCCTGGGCCAGGGGGGACATGGCCAGGAAGTTGACGGCGCCGGCACCGGCGGACTGCCCGGCGATGGTGACGCGGCCGGGGTCGCCGCCGAAGTTGGTGATGTTGTCGCGGACCCAGCGCAGGACGGCGACGCAGTCGAGGAGGCCGTAGTTGCCGGAGGCGTGGTGGCCGGACTCGGCGCTGAGTTCGGGGGTGGCGAGGAAACCGAAGGCGCCCAGGCGGTAGTTGAAGGTGACGACGACGAGACCTTCGCGGGCGAGCGCCTCGCCGTCGTAGCGGGGGCTCGCGCCGGTGCCGACGCGGAAGCCGCCGCCGTAGATCCAGACCAGGACCGGGCGGCGTTCCTCGGTGGAGGTTGCACCGGTCCAGACGTTGAGGTTCAGGCAGTCCTCGCTCATCGGGAGGTCGATGCCGGCGAGCTCGCCGCCCGGGACCTGCGGGCACATCGGGCCGAAGGCGTCGGCCGTGCGCACACCGGGCCAGGTCGGCGGGGGCTGGGGCGGGCGCCAGCGCAACTCCCCCACCGGGGGCGCCGCGTAGGGGATTCCGCGGAACACGGTGAGCGCGTGGTCGCGGCCCGGTATGCCCTCCACCAGCCCTGCTTCGGTTTCCACTGGGTGGCGCATGAAGAACCTCTCTCGTGTGTGGCGAGTGTTCGGTCAGTCGGTGGCGTGGGCGGGGCTGTCGCGGTCCGAGCGCAGCAGCAGTGCCTGGCGGGCGGAGGCCACGTGGTGGCGCATCGCGGCGACGGCCGCCTCGGGGTTGCGGGTGACGATGGCGAGGAGGATCGCCTGGTGCTCCTCCAGCGATCCGGCGCGCGGGTGCGGCGCGGAGAGGTTGCGGTACTGGCGCATGACGAGCGGGTAGAGCAGCGTGTCGTAGGCCTTGGCGAGGGTCTGCTGGTGGGCGGCCTGTTTGACCTGCTGGTGGAAGAGGCGGTTGCCGCGCGAGTAGGCGGCCTGGTCGCCGCGTGCCTTGCACTCCTCCATCTCCCGGAGGGTGGCGCGGAGTTGGGCGATCTCCTCGTCGGTGGCGCGTTCGGCGGCCTTCCCCGCGAGGGCGGACTCCAGCGTCTCGCGGGCCTCCAGGATGTCCGCGGCCTCCTCGACCGTGAAACTCCGGGTGCGCACCCCCCGGTTGACCTCGCTGGTCACGTAACCCTCCTGGGTCAGCCGGACCAGCACCGCCCGCATGGTGCTGCGCGAGACGTTGAACATCCTGGTCAGGTCGGCCTCCGTGAGCCGGGCGCCCGGCTCTACGCTGCCCGACAGGAGCAGGGAGCGCAGTCCGTCGTAGGCCTGGCTGTGCCGGGTGGGCGACGTCCGGCCCGGATCCACGACGTCGTCGTAACCGCTGATGTCCACCTTGATCACCTGTGTGTTCTCGGAAGGGTTGCCGGCCGCTGATGTCGGCCGTTCCGGGAGTATGTCCCGTTCAGGCGCCGTCTTCGGTCAGCCCGGGGTACAGCCGTCGTGCCGTACCGGCGAAGATCGCCTGCCGGGCCTCTGCCGGGAGTACGGCGAGGACGTCCGCGGCCGGACGCAGCAGCTCGGGCAACGACTGTTCTGCGGCAGGGCAGTTGGAGCCCCAGGCGATCCGTTCGGCACCGAAGGCGGATACGACGGGTTCGAGGAAGTCGGCCGCCGCGTCCCCGGCGTCGTGCAGCCGCTCCGGATTGCGGTGGGTGAGCTTCAGGAACAGGCCCGGATGCTGGGCGAGTTCGGCGACGTCGGCACCGGCGCGGGCGGGCGAGGCGGCGATGTCCGGGTAGCCGATGCGGTCGAGGAGGACCCGGACGTCCGGGAACCGCTCCAGCACCTGCCGGAGTTGTTGACGGCGTTCACGGGCTCGCCGTCGAAGTGGACCCGCCCAAGGGGCGGGGAGAGCAGTCCGGCGGCCAGGTTGAGGATCGTGCTCCTGCCGCAGCCGCTGGGTCCGATGACGGCGACGAACCTGCCTCGCTCGACCGGGAACGACACGTCCTCGATGGCCGGCCTCCGGCTTACCGGGAACGGGAGGGTGACGTGGTCGAAGCGGAGGGCTTCGGAGTGGGATGGGCGCTGATTGTTCGACAACTTGGTCTCCTTGCCCGGCCTACACGTAGGGGTTGGAGGGAGGGGTGGACCTGCGCTTGCATCAGATTGTCCGACAAGCGATGCAGTGAACGTAACAGCGGCGACCCATGGCGGCAAGAAGTGTGCAGCAAGAACGTCACATCTCTTCGCACCCAAGATCCTCACCGCGCGGGATTGATGGACAATCCCGCGCAGCCGGACCTCAGCGTGCGCAGACGGTGATGCAGTCGGGGTTCGGTATCGCGAGGGAGTTCCCGGTGGCGGCCAGCAGCCCGGAGCGGAGGTCGACGGCGAACACGTCGACGGTGCTGCTCACCTCGTTGGCGACGAACAGCCAGCGCCCGCTCGGGTGCACGGTGAAGCTCCAGGGCTTCAGTCCCCCGCAGGGGATGCGCTGGAGGAGGGAGAGCAGTCCGGTCCTCCGGTCGACCGCGTGCACAACGAGCGTGTTCTCGCCACGACTCGAGGCGTAGACGAAGCGTCCGTCGCGGCTGATGGCCAGTTCGGCGCCGCTCTTGGTGCCGGTGAAGTCCGGTGAGTCGATCGCCAGACTCTGACGGTGCGTCAGCTCTCCCGATCTCCCGTCCCAGTCGAGGAGTTGGAGCTCCGCCGTCAGCTCGGTCAGCAGGTACGCCCTGCGTCCGTCGGGGTGGAACACGATCCGTCTCGGGCCCGCACCGGCGTCGGTGGCGTAGGCGCCGGGTCCCCCCTCACCGGGCGACAGCGCACCCGTCGTACCGTCGAAGCCGTAGACGAAGACGCGGTCGGCGCCGAAGTCGGGGACCAGGGCGTGGCGGCGGCCCGGTGCCACGACGACCTCGTGCGGGTGTGGGCCCAACTGCCGTGGGTTGGGCCCCGATCCGGTGTCGGCCACGACCGAGACCGGCGCGCCGAGACTCCCGTTTCTACGGATCGGGAGGGAAACGGCAAGGCCCGCCTCGAAGTTGGCGACGAGCAGGGTCTCGGAGGACCGGTCCACGCCCAGGTACGACAGACCGCCGCCGGCCGTCCCTCCGGCGTCCGTGCTCACCTGACCGGTCTCCGTCAGGGCGCCGGTGGTGCGGTCGACGGCGAGGACGTGGACGATTCCGCCGTCCAGCTGGCTGCCGACGTAGAGCACCGGGCGGTCGGGGTGCGCCGTCACCCAGCCCGAACTGACCTGGGCCACCGGCCCGATGGAGGTCAGGGTGCCCTGGACGGGGTCGAATCGAACCCCGTAGACCTTGCCGCCGTTCCAGGTGCCGACGTAGAGAAGATCGGGTCTCACCTGCGGTGCGGCCTCGGCGCTCGGTGCCGCGACGGTCAGCGGCACGGTTGCCGCGGTCGCCGTCGCCGTCATGGCGCCCAACATCGTTCTGCGGGACACAGCCCTTTTGATCTCGACCATGGGAAGCAACAGTTGTCCCGATGTGCCGCAGCGTCCACAGCGTGTACGAAGCTGTGCGTGCGGACCGTGCAACCTAAGGTTTCACGATGCCCCAGGACAACTCGGTCTACTGGTCGGAGGAGTTGGGGCGGGCCAGGCCGAGGTCGTAGGCCAGGATCACGGCCTGGACGCGGTCGCGGGCGCCGACCTTCGCCAGGACGCGGCCGACGTGCGTCTTCACCGTGGACTCGGAGAGGAAGAGGCGTTCGGCGATCTCGCCGTTGGTCCAACCCCGGCCCATGGCGACGAGGATCTCGCGCTCGCGTTCGGTGAGGGAGCGGATGCGGGGGTCGTCCATCGCGGGCGCCGCCGCGGGCCCTTTCGGTGACCTCCTCGGCAGGTGCTGGGCGTAGGCGTCCAGCAGGCGGCGGGTGAGCGCGGGGGCGATGACGGCGTCGCCGGAGGCCACCGCGCGGATGCCGGCGAGGAGTTCCTCGGGGTGGGCGTCCTTGAGGAGGAAGCCGCTGGCTCCCGCGCGCAGTGCCTCGTGGGCGTACTCGTCGAGGTCGAAGGTGGTCAGGATGAGGACGCGGGAGCGGTCGCCGGCCGCGACGACCCGGCGGGTGGCCTCGATGCCGTCCATGCCGGGCATCCGTACGTCCATCAGGATCACGTCGGGACGCAGTTCGGCGGCCATCCGCACCGCCTCGCCGCCGTGCCCGGCCTCGCCGACCACCTCGGTGTCGGGGTTGGCCTCCAACAGCATGCGGAATCCCAGGCGTTGGAGGGGCTGGTCGTCCACGATGAGCACGGTCGTCATGCCGCGCCCCCGGTCCCAGTTCCGGTCCCAGTCCCGTTCTCGCTCCCGCTCCCGCTCCCGCTCCCGGTGAGCGGGGTCGGGTCGAGGGTGGCCCGTACCGTCCAGCCGCCGCCGGGGGCGGGGCCCGCGGTGACGGTGCCGTGGTAGAGGGCGGCGCGTTCTCTCATGCCGGCGAGTCCGTGTCCTTCGTCGTGGCTCGGTGCGGGTCCGGTGAGGGGCCTGGCCGGGCCGGTGTCGTGGCAGTCGATGCGCACCCGTGACTCCTCGACGTTCACCGCGAGTTCGACGCGGGTGTCGTGACCCGCGTGCTTGAGGGCGTTGGTGAGGGCTTCCTGGACGATGCGGTACACGGTGAGCTGGACCCCGCGGTCCAGGGCGGCGGGGTCGCCGCCGGTGCGGTACACGACCTGCGGACCGGCCGCGCGGATGCGGGCGCACAGGGCGTCGAGGTCGGCGATGCCCGGTTGCGGGCTGAGTTCGGGGGCGTCCCGTGTGGCGGTCTGGACGCGCAACACGCCCAGCATGCGGCGCAGTTCACCGAGTGCCTGACGTCCGGTGTCGCCGATCAGGAGCAGGGCCTGCTTGCCGCGCTCGGGGGCGAGGTCGGTGGCGTAGGCACCGCCGTCGGCGAGGGTGATGATGACGGAGAGGTTGTGGCCGATGATGTCGTGCATCTCCCGTGCCACACGGGTGCGTTCGGCGGCGGCGGCGAGTTTGGAGCGTTGGTCGCGTTCGATCTCCAGGCGGGCCGCGCGGTCGCGCAGTACGGCGAGCTGGGCGCGCCGGATGCGGACGACGAGGCCGAGCGCGACGGCCGCGGTGATGGTGCTGAACAGGACGAACAGCGCGTCCAGGACGGGCACTTGGGACGGCAGCCGCAGGGCGAACAGCCCGAGGGCGGTGAGGGTCACGGCGCAGGCGATGGGCAGCCGACGCAGTTGCCCGTGCAGGACCAGGCTGTAGAGGGAGATGAGCAGGGCGACGTCGGCGCGCAGCCAGACACCCAGTCCGGCCTGGACGAAGAACACCGCGGCGATCAGGGCGAAGGCCAGGGTCGGCCGGCGGCGCCGCCACAGCAGCGGCAGCACCAGACCCGCCTGTAGGGCGACGGTCGCCGGCCAGGGCAGGTGGATGAAGCTGTTGTCGAAGCCGCGCCGCCGGCCGTCGTCGTCGTCCACCATGTCCGGCACGCAGAACGCCATCACGACCAGGGCGATCAGGGCCGCGTCCAGCACCCACGGGCGTGTCCGGTCGGCCTGCTTGATCCGCCGGCCGAACCGGGACAGCCCGCCGGCCACGGGGTGACTCCACGGGAGGTCCGTCTCCGTGAACAGCACGCGGGCGGGGTCGTCGAGGCTCATCGGTGTCACCGGTCCGGGTTCATGGAGGTCACCTGTCCATTGTGGGGCCGCATGCGAGACGTTCGGGCGTCGGACACCCGGCCCCACGTACCTCAGGCGTCCGTCCGCACCAGCCGGTAGGCGGCCCCGGCCAGCGCGAGCGCGGTCCAACCGAGGAAGACCAGGAGTCCGGCGGTGGGTGACAGGGTCGTCGAGTCGTGGGTCAGCGCGAACATCGCCTGGCCCGCGTTGCTCGGCAGATAGGGGCTGATGTCGTCCTGCCAGGAGCTGGGCAGCAGCGAGATCAGGCCCGGCACCAGCATGAACGTGGCGACGAGGACCGAGATGCCCCCGGCGACCGAGCGCAGCAGCGCGCCCAGCGCGGTGCCGATCACACCGACCAGGCCGAGGTAGAGACCGGCGCCGAGCAGGCTGCGGACGACTCCGGAGTGGGAGAACGTGAGGGCGGCCGGGGTGCCGGAGACGATGCCGCTCACGATCGGGAACGCGACGAACACCCCGACGAGGGCGATGCCGAACGCGACCACGCCGAACACGGCGGCCTTGGACCACAGCACCGGCAGCCGGCGCGGCACGGCGGCCAGCGTGGAGCGGATCATGCCGGTCGAGTACTCGCCGGCGGTGACCAGGACGCCCAGTACACCGAGCGCGAGCTGCGCGAAGTTCGTACCGAAGAGGGAGAGGTCGAGCGCGGTGGAGTTCGCGTCGTCCTGTCGCAGATGTCCGTCGCTGTAGGACGACTTGTAGTGCGCGGCCGCTATCAGACCGAACGCGATCAGGAACAGCAGGCCCAGGCCCAGGGTGATCCAGGTGGAGCGCAGGGACCACAGCTTGGCCCACTCGGAGCGCAGCACCCGGCGCCCGGTGACCTTGTACGGCGGACGGGCCGGCTTCACCGGTGCGGGTGCGGCGCTGTCGGTCGCGGTGATGGTGCTCACGCGGCCCTCCCGGGGGTCTCGACGGTGGTGGAGCCGTGGTACTCGACGGCGTCCCGGGTCAGGTCCATGAACGCCTGCTCCAACGAGACGGTCCGCGCGCTGAGTTCGAAGAGCGGGATGCCGTGCTCGGCGGCCTTGAAGCCGATGGCCCGCGCGGTCAGCCCGGTGACGTGCAGCTCCTCGGAGCCGACCTCGCCGCTGATCTCGACACCGGGACCGGCGAGGACCTCGCGCAGCCTGGCCGGTTGCTCGGAGGCCACGGTGACGGTGTCGCCGCCCGCGTGCCGGACCAGGTCCTGCACGGTGGTGTCGGCGAGCAGCCGCCCCCGTCCGACGACGATCAAGTGGTCGGCGACCAGCGCCATTTCACTCATCAGATGCGAGGAGACGAAGACAGTACGGCCGTCCGCCGCGAGCCCGGTCAGCAGGTTGCGGATCCACAACACTCCTTCGGGATCAAGGCCGTTGACCGGTTCGTCGAGCATCACGGTCGCCGGGTCGCCGAGCAACGCTGCGGCGATGCCGAGCCGTTGGCCCATGCCGAGGGAGAAGGCGCCGGCCCGCTTCTTGGCCACGGACTGGAGCCCGGTCAGCTCGATGACCTCGTCGACCCGGCGACGCGGGATGCCGTGCGTGTGGGCCTGTGCCATCAGGTGGTCGAACGCGGAGCGGCCGGGGTGGATGGACTTGGCCTCAAGGAGTGCGCCGACCTCCTGGAGCGGCGCACCGTGCTCGGCGTAGGGCTTGCCGTTGACCGTGACGGTGCCGCTGGTGGGTGCGTCCAGGCCGACGATCATGCGCATCGTGGTGGATTTCCCGGCGCCGTTGGGGCCCAGGAAGCCGGTGACGGTGCCGGGCCGGACGACGAAGTCCAGCCGGTCGACCGCCGTCTTCTCCCCGTACCGCTTCGTCAGTTGGTGTGCCTCGATCATCGGTTTCCCTCACGCTCACGTGCCGCCGCCCCCACTGGGCTTTCCCACCGGCAACGCTAGGAGCGCGGGGGGCTCGAAACCGTCGTACCGGGGGGTCATTGAGGGCGCGGGCGTAGTACCGCGGTACCACTGTGCGCTCCTGGTTGTGTACGTTCCCACCCCACTCGCACACACGTCACGCCCACCAACTGCGGGAAATACAACCGACACACATATTTACAGTGCCTGTTACCTCTCCTACTGTGAACGTTCTCAGAACCAACCCGCATGCGCATGTCAGTCGACCCAAGGAGGTCGGGTACCCCGTGAAAATCCCGGGCCGCATAGTGAAGGCCGCCTTGCTGCTGGCCGCAGTCGCCCTGCCGGCGGCGATGCTCACCCCCACGAACGCCGCCGCCGCGAACTCGCTCACCATGCTCGGCGCGGACGTCTCGTCCGCACAGCGCGCCATCGACCTGGGCGCCAAGTACTACGACTCCAGCGGGACCGCCAAGGACCCGCTCGACATCCTCAAGGGCGCCGGCGTCAACTACGTCCGCCTGCGGATCTGGAACAACCCCGCCAGCGGCTACAACAACAAGGCCAAGGTGCTGGCGTACGCGAAGCAGGTGAAGGCCAAGGGCCTCAAGCTGCTGATCGACTTCCACTACTCGGACACCTGGGCCGACCCCGGCAAGCAGTACAAGCCGGCGGCCTGGTCGAGCCACGGCATCAGCGCGCTCCAGACCGACGTCTACAACTACACCTACGACGTCTGCAACAGCCTCAAGTCCCAGGGGACCACCCCGGACAGCGTGCAGATCGGCAACGAGATCAACGTCGGCATGCTGTGGGACGACGGCAAGGTCGTCAACAACAGCTTCACCAACCTCGGCCTGCTGCTCAAGTCGGGGTACAACGCGACCAAGGCGTGCAACAGTTCCACCCAGGTGATCATCCACACGGCCGACGCGGACAGCGACTCGAACGCCCGCTGGTTCTACGACGGCATCAAGGCGCAGGGCGTCAACTGGGACATCACCGGGCTGAGTTACTACTGCATGTGGCACGGCACGCTGGCCAACATGGGCAGCGTCGTCTCGGACATGAAGTCGCGCTACGGCAAGGACGTCATCATCGCGGAGACGGCCTACCCGTTCACGACGTCCGACGCGGACAGTACGGCGAACTCGGTGACTTCGGGCTGCTCGGGCTATCCGCTCACGTGGGCGGGCCAGGGCGCGGAGTTCACGGCGGTGCAGAACACGGCCCGGAGCGCGGGCGCGATCGGCGTCTTCTACTGGGAGCCGACCTGGTACGCGGTCACGGGCAACGGCTGGGACCCGGCCAACATCTCGGGCAGCGGGGACGGCTGGGACAACATGGCGATCTTCAACTGGACCGGCCAGGTGAATCCGAACGTGAAGTGGACGCCGTAGCAAGGTAGTTGGGAGCTCTACCTCTACTTCTGCGTCTACTTCCGCGTCTACGACGGAGAGCGGTACCGCCGGTCCAGGCGGTGCCGCTCTCCGCTGCGCTCACGGCTGATGATCCGTCAGTGCCCTGTATACGGCCGAGGACTTGGGGTTGTCGCGGCAGCGCCAGACGCCGTGGGGGCAGTAGTCGCTGATGGTCTGGTAGAGCGGGCGCCGGCCGGCCATCCAGGTGAGCATGCCGCGCATGTAGGTGGGGTTGTCGCCGTTCTCGAACAGGCCCCACTCGGGGTAGGCGATGGGCTTGTGGTGGGCGCGGGCGAAGTCGACCTGGGCCAACAGCCCGTAGGGCTCGGTCAGTTGCTGCGAGAAGGGCAGACCGCGCGGGGCGTCGTACGCGTCCATGCCGATGACGTCGACGTAGTCGTCGCCGGGGTAGCAGTCGGTCCAGGGGATCGCGTCGCGGCCGCGGGTCGGGGTGAAGTCGAAGCGGAAGCGCTGCCCGGGGACGGATCGCATCGCGGTGACGATCCGCGTCCAGTAGCGCTTCCAGGAGGCGGGATCGGGCGCGCAGCGGTGGGTGTAGGTGGTGCCGTTCATCTCCCAGCCGAGGACGATCTCCGTGTCGGACACGCCTAGTTGGACCAGCCGCCGGGCGAGGGCGCGGAAGTGGTCGTCGTACCGTCCGTCCGCCCCGTCCCTCAGTTCGGCGCGGACCACGCTGTCGGGCAGGTGGTCCTCGTTGCGGTCCAGCATCGGCACGTTGAGCACGAGCAGCCGGTCCTGCTCCTCCCGGCGCCAGTCGGCCCACGGGGCAAGGTCGTTGGAAGCGCCCTCGATGTCGCTCCAGTTCTCCCCGGGCAGATAGGCGTGCCCGACCCGGGGTTCGGGCCGCCCGAGCCAGGCACCGAACTCCGCGACCCGCCGCACGGCGTCGGCGCCGTAACCGACGTAGGCGCCGTAGACCGTGGGCGGGCCGGACGCCTGCGCCGGGGCGGTTCTCGCGGGCGGGGGCGGGGATTCGACGCCGGGTACACAGGCCGGGCCGGCCAGCAGCACGAGCGCGAGGGCGACGGTGAACAGGGCCGGCAGGCCGCGGCGCGTCCCGTGCGGGGCCACTCGGCTCTCCTTCTTCGGGGGGAGGTGTGGGGGCGTCGGATGCGGCGCGTGTGGGGTTGCTCCGACGCCCGAGCAACGTATCAGCGTGGGGCGGAAGATGGTGACGTAGCGCCCTATGGGCGATATGACCGCCGAACGTGAAGGACTGTGTCGGCCGGGGATTCCTCGCGACCTCTTTCCGCCTCTGCCGGGATCACGCTCCCGCGAAAGGACTGCGCGCCGACGCGAAAGACCGCACCCGTGTGCCCTTGGAAGAGTCGGCTCCATGAATGCGGAACGGGTGAAGAACGTGGTGCTCGTCCACGGCGGGTTCGTGGACGGCTCCGGGTGGCGGGAGGTGCACCGGCTGCTGACGGGCGACGGGTTCCGGGTGAGCGTCGTACAGCATCCGACGCTGTCCCTCGCGGGCGATGTCGCGGTGACCGAACGGGTCCTGAACGCGCTGGACGGGCCGGCGATTCTGGTCGGGCACTCCTACGGCGGGGCCGTCGTCACCGAGGCCGGCAATCACGAGCGGGTCGCCGGGCTCGTGTACGTCGCGGCGTTCGCGCCCGACAAGGGCGAGTCCGTCACCACGTTGATCGCCGACCCGGCGCCGGGCGCGCCGGTGCCGCCGATCCTGCCGCCGGTCGACGGGTTCCTGCTCTTGGACCGGGACAAGTTCCACGCGTCCTTCGCGGCCGATCTCCCGGTCACCGAGGCCGAGTTCATGGCCGACTCGCAGGTGCCGTGGGGGCTCGACGCACTCGGCGGCGCCATCGGCGAACCTGCCTGGCGGCACAAGCCGAGCTGGTACCTCGTCGCGACCGACGACCACATGATCCCGCCTTCCGCGCAGCGGGCCATGGCCCGGCGGGCGGGCAGCACGGTCACCGGGACCGACGCCAGTCACTCCGTGTACGTGTCCCGGCCGGACGCCGTGGCCGACCTCATCAGGCAGGCCGCGGCCGGCTGCGCCGACGACTGACGCTCCCTGCCCACACAACTCCCCACCCTCGGCCGCCCGTTCACCGGGCGCATACCGGGCACGCACAGAAGGATCAGCATGACGACCCCTCAAGTCCCCCAGTCCGCCTCTCCAGTCCCCCAGGTGCAGACCATTCGTGGCCCCGTTCCCGTGACCGACCTCGGTTCCGTCCTGATGCACGAACACGTCTTCGTCGTCAGCGAAGAGCTCCGGCAGAGCCTCCCCGAGACCTGGGACGAAGAGGAACGCGTCGCCGACGCCGTCTCCCGGCTGAAGGCGCTCGCCGCGACCGGTGTCTCCACACTCGTCGACCCGACCGTCATCGGACTCGGCCGCAACGTGGCCCGCGTCGCCCTGGTGAACGCGCAGGTGGACCTCAACATCGTTGCGGCGACCGGCATCTACACGCTCGCCGACATCCCGGACTTCTTCCGGTACCACGGCCCGGGCACCCTGCTCGGCGGCCCCGAGGGCATGACCGACCTGTTCGTCCGCGAACTGACCGAGGGCATCGCGGACACCGGCATCAGGGCCGCGTTCCTGAAGTGCGCGATCGAGGGCGAACTCACCCCGGGCGTGGAGCGGGTGATGCGCGCGGTGGCGCAGGCCCATCTGCGCACCGGCGCTCCGATCACGGTGCACACAAGTGCCGTCGCTCGTACGGGACTTGTCGCGCAGGACGTGCTGCGCAGCGAGGGTGTGGACCTGGGGGCCGTCGTCATCGGGCACAGCGGTGACACCGCCGACCTGGACTATCTGCACCAGCTCATCGACAACGGCTCGTACGTCGGTATGGACCGCTTCGGTCTCGACGTCCTGCTGCCCGAGGACCAGCGGGTGGCGACCGTCGCGGCCCTCGCCCGGGAGGGGTTCGCGGAGCGGATGGTCCTGTCGCACGACGCGTCCTGCCACATCGACTGGTTCCCGCCGGGCGTACGGGAGCAGATCGCGCCCAACTGGCACCACACCCATCTGCACGACGCGGTACTCCCGGCGCTGCGCACCGCCGGTGTCACGGAGGCCCAGCTCACCACCATGCTGGTCGACAATCCGCGGCGGTACTTCACCCCGGCCGACTCCTAGCCACTACGCCTCGCTTGGCCAACTCCCAGCCGTTGCACCCCACTTGGCCGACTCCTGGCCGCTACGACGCACTTGGCCAACCCTCCGGCTATCGCCCCCACTTGGCCAACTCCCAGCTGTCGCGCCTCACTTGGCCGACTCCTGGCCGTTGCGCCGCGCTTCGCGCGGAGTCATCCCGAACTCCGCGCGGAACGCGGTGGCGAACGAGGCGTGGCTGCCGAAGCCGCTGGCGTGGGCGATCTCCGCGATCGAGTACGTCGTCCAACTCGCGCTCGCCAGGCGGGTTCTGGCGACGTTCAGCCGTTCGCGGCGGATCAGGTCGCGCGAGGTGGTGCCTGCGGCCTGGAGCACCTGCTGGACGTAGCGCGCGGACCAGCCGAGCGCCCGCGCGATGCCCACGACGTCGAGGTCACGGTCGCTGGCGTGCTCGCGAATGTGGCGCCGGATCGCGGCCTCGACGCTCGCCCGCTGGCCGGTGGGCGCCGAGTCGACGCCGCCCTCCACGGCCAGGCACACCATGTCGAGCAGCCGGTCGCAGGCGACGTCGAAGGTCGTCTCGGATAGGTGCTCGCGCTCCTCGTGCAGGGTGGTGATCAACCGCCGTACGACACGGCCGAGTCCGCGGTCGCCGTGGAGCAACTGCGGTCCCCCGGCGGCGAGCGGGCTGCGCGCGGAGAGGTTCCGGCCGGTCACGATCAGGGAGATGCTGCGGAGGTCGGTGCCGTGCGCGAA
Organism: Streptomyces colwelliae; assembly: GCF_048158785.1. NCBI lineage: Bacteria > Bacillati > Actinomycetota > Actinomycetes > Kitasatosporales > Streptomycetaceae > Streptomyces > Streptomyces colwelliae. The sequence continues at coordinate 29,909 of NZ_JBLTJC010000042.1, forward strand.
CGTCAGGGGCCGGTCCATGTCGCACAGCGCCATGACGCCGGGCCTGATCTCGCCGGACGCCCCGGCCTGCTCCACCCAGGCCGACCCGGCGAGCGGGACGAGGAGTTCGTGCGTGCCGCGGGGATCGGTGCGGATGTGCCGGGTGTCCCGGTGGACCACTTCCTCACCGCCCGAACACTGCGCGAGACCGTAGGTCTTCGACCGCTGCCACTCCAGCCGCCCGGTCCACGGGGCGTCGCGATCGGGCACTTTGATGCTGCTCGCGCCGTGGAAGTCGGTGAAGACCTCGTCCCAGGCACTCGCGGAGGAGAAGGTCAGGGCTTGGCTCCAGGAGGACACACCTCATCCTATGCACCCGAATCCGGCGATGGTCATGACAGCGGAGCGCTCCGTTTCCCTGCCCCTGTGATCGAGTTCACGCCGCCGGGATCGAACCTTTGGACCGGTCCCGCATCGTGTTCGTGTTGCCAGTACTCCATCCGGAAGCGAGCTCTCCCATGTCCGTACCACGGCGTTTCCTCGCCCCCGTGGTCCTCCCGGCCGACCCGTCCTGTTCCGTCCTGCGCGACGCCGTGGTCGACGTCGGCGCGGACGGCCGCATCACCTACTGCGGTACGGCCGCCGCCGCTCCCCCGCTCCCGTCCGGCGTTCCGGTCGTCTCCCTGTCCGGCATCCTCGCTCCGGGCCTGGTCAACACCCACGCGCACTCCCCGATGACCCTCCTGCGGGGACTCGGCGGCGACCTCCCGCTGGCATCCTGGCTCCAGGACGCCGTCTGGCCCGCCGAGGCCCGCATGCGCCCCCGGGACGCCCGCGCGGGCATGCTCCTGGGCTGCGTCGAGATGCTGCGCTTCGGCGTGACGACCAGCGCCGAGATGTACGCGCACGCCGAGCAGGTGGCCGACGCGGCTCTGGAAGCCGGGAGCCGGGTCCTGATCGCGCCCGCCTACTTCGACCGGCCCGGCGACGACTGGAACACCGATCTCGCGGCCATCGGCAAGTGGATCGACACGGACGGCCTGCGCTTCGGGCCCGGTGAGCGCGTCGAGCTCTGCTACGGGCCGCACTCCGCCTACACCCTGCCGCCGGAGGCACTGCGCGCCACGGCGGAGGAGGCGGCACAGCGCGGCGCGCTGGTGCACATCCATGTCGCCGAGACCCTCGCCGAGGACGCCGCCCAGAGGGAGTTGCACGGCTCGGTTCCTCAACTGCTCAAGGAAACGGGCCTGTTGGACGGGCGGCTGCTCGCGGCCCACGCCGTGCATCTCTCCGCCGACGACGTCCGGCTGCTCGCCGAGGCGGGTGCCGGTGTCGCGCACTGCCCGGGCTCGAACGCCAAACTCGCCTCCGGCATCGCCGACTTGCACGCTCTGCGCGCCGCGTCCGTCCCCGTCGGCCTCGGCACCGACGGGCCCGCGAGCAACGACGACCTCGACCTGTGGGAGGAGTCCCGCCTCGCGATGATGTTCAGCCGGCTCGCCACCGCCGACGCCATGGCGCTCACCGCCGCGGACGCCTTCCTCATGGCGACCTCGGCCGGAGCCGCGGCCCTGGGCCGGACCGACATCGGGGCCCTCCGCCCGGGAAACTGGGCGGACATGATCCACCTCTCCGTGGACGGACCGCACTTCACCGCGGGCCTCGACGTCGAGGACGGCCGGCTGCTCGCCAACCTCATGTGGGCGGCCGGTTCCCGCGCGGTCCAGGACGTCTGGGTCGCGGGCGAGGCCGTCGTCGTGGGCGGCGAGACGGTCACGGTGGACCGCGCCGCCGCCCAGCACGCCGCCTTCGAGGCAGCCGCACACCTCGTGTAGACCGGCACCGGACGTTTTGGCAGTTCCTGTTCCCGCTCGACTTGGCAGTTCCTGTTCCTGCTCGACCACTACGGGAGGCGTCATGGCATCGGCATCCCTCACCCCGCCGGCCCTCGTCGGACGTTCGGCCGAACTGGCCGTCCTCGACGCGCACTTCGGCACCGCCCTCGTGCGGCAGACCGCGCTGATGCTGACCGGGGAGGCCGGGGTGGGCAAGACCGCGCTGCTGGACGCCGCGGCGCTGCGCGCGGCCGAGGCCGGCTTCCGGGTGCTGCGGGTCGCCGGCTGCCCGTTCCGGCGGGGCGTCGGCTTCTCGGCGTTGAACCAGTTGCTGCAACCGCTGGCCGACGGGCTTCCCGCGTTGCCCGCGCGGCAGGCGGAGACCCTCCAGGCGGTCCGCGGGCTGTCCGAGGAGCAGCCGGCCGAACTGCTCGCCATCGCCAACGCCGTGCACGCCCTGCTGGCCCGGACCGTCGCCGGGACCGGTCCACTCGCGCTGATCGTCGACGACGTGGCGTGGGTGGACCGGCCCAGCGCCACGGTCCTGGGGACCGTCGCCCGCTCCCTGCACACCGAGCCCATCGGTCTGCTGGGCGCGGCCCGGACCGGCGACGAGTCCTTCCTGAGCAACATCGGGATACCGGAGTACGAGGTCGGGCCCCTGGACGAGGTCTCGGCGAACGAGCTGGTGGCCGAGCGGTTCCCGGCGATGGCGGCCAGGGTGCGCCGTCGGCTGGTCGCGGAGGCCCGGGGCAATCCCCTGGCGCTGCTGGAACTGCCCGTCCCCCTCAACGACTTGCAGCAGACGGAGCGGGGCACCCTGCCCGCCGTACTGCCGTTGACCGAGCGCCTCAAGGGCATCTTCTCCACCCGGGTCGCCGCGCTCCCGGCCGCGACCCGCAAGCTGCTCCTGCTCGCCGTGCTGGACGGCTCGGGTGAACTGCACATCCTCCAGCGGGCGTTGGGACTGCCGGACGGTCTCGCCGGGCTGTCCCCCGCCGAGCGGGCCGGACTCGTGCAGGTCGACGGTGTCACGGGCAGGCTGGAGTTCCGGCATCCGCTGACCCGTTCCGCGGTGATGGAGCTGGCGACCAGCGAGGAGCGCCGGTGGGCGCAACTGGCCCTCGCCGCCGAGCTCCCCGAGGGCTCCGAGCACCGGGCCCGGCACCTCGCCGACGCGGCCGTCGGCCCCGACGACGAGGTCGCCGCCCTGCTGCACGAGGTGGCGTACCGCACCCTGCGCCGCGGTGACGCCGTCGGCGCCATCACCACCCTGCTGCGCGCCTCGGAGTTGAGCGGCACGGGCACGGCCAAGGCCCGTCGGCTGGCGGAGGCTGCCTGTCTGGGCGCCAACATCACCGGCGATCTGCGCAATGTGCGCGCGCTGCTGGACAACGCCGGCCACGCCGACCCGTCCGGCGTCGGCTCCCTCGCCGCCGCCACCGCCGCGGCCAGCCGGCTCCTCAACGGCGAGGGCGATGTGGACACCGCCCACCGGCTGCTCATCGGCGCCATCGAGACCCATGTCTGGCCCGGGGACGGGGAGTCGGTCGAGGACATCTTCCGCGAAGCCCTCAACACCCTTCTCATGGTGTGCTTCTACGGCGGCCGGCCGGAACTGTGGCACTCCTTCGAGGACGTCGTGAAGCGTCGGCGTCCGCCCACGTCGCGTCGTCTGCTGCCGGTGATCCTGGGCGCCTTCGCCGATCCGGCGTACGGCGCGCTGCCCTTCCTCGACCGGCTCGACCACCTCGTCTCCGGCCTGCACCAACAGACCGATCCCGTACGGGTCTTCGGCGTCGCGCTGTCCGCCTCCTACATCGACCGCCTCCCGGGCTGCCGCAGCGCGCTGCGCCGGGTCGTCGACGACGGCCGCGACGGCGGGGCCGTGGCTCTGGCGATCCAGGCGCAGTTCCTGCTGGCCAACGACGCCTACGCCGGCGGCCAGTGGGACGAGCTGCTGGAGATCACCGAAGAGGGCCTCGGCTGGTGCGAGACGTACGACTACCGGCTGACGGCCTCGACAGGCCACTTCCAGCGAGGACTTGTGGCCGCCGCGCGCGGCGACGGCGACACCGCCCGCGAGATCGCGGACCGGCTCGTGTCCTGGGGCAACCCGCGGGGGCTGGGGGCGTTGCGGGTCTACGCCGCGCACATCCGGGCCCTGTCGGCGCTGGGCGACGCGGACTTCGACGCCGCTTATCGCCTGCTGCGCGCCCTCGTCGCACCCGGCGAGGTGCCGAGGTTCATGCCGCACGCTCTGTGGCTCCCGCTGGACTTCGCCGAGGCCGCCGTGCACACCGACCACCACGAGGAGGCGGCCGCGCACATCGCGGCGGTCCGCGGGACCGACATCCCTTCGCTCTCACCCCGGTTGGCCATGCTGACGGACGCCTGCGAGGCGATGTCGAACCCGGACGTCATCGACCACAGCCTGTTCGAGGCAGCCATCGCGACGCCGGGCGCCGAGCGCTGGCCGTTCGACTGGGCGCGGATCTGCCTGGCGTACGGCGAGCGACTGCGCCGTGCCAAGGCGGGTGGCGCGGCCCGTGTGCACCTGGACGCGGCGCTCGGCACGTTCGAGCGGCTCGGCGCGGCCCCGTGGAGTGCGCGGGCGGCGGGCGAGCTGCGGGCGAGCGGAATCCCCGTCAAGCCGCTCAGGCCCGTCGAGTCCGAGGACCGGGACCGGCACGCGCTGCTGACTCCGCAGGAGCGGGTGGCGGCCCAACTGGCCGCCACCGGGCTGACGAACAAGCAGATCGCCGCGCGGCTCTTCCTGTCGCCGCGCACGGTGGCGGCCCATCTCCGCAGTGTCTTCCGGAAGTTGAACGTCACCTCTCGGGGCGGCCTGCGCGACGCGCTGACCGGCCCGATGCCGTGACGTCTCCCGCTCAGTTCGCGTCGGGTGCCGACTTCCAGGTCCAGTTGGGGCGTTCGTAGGCCACCTCGAAGCCGAGGCGGAGCATGTTGTGCAGGGAGCTGTTGTGGGTGCCCGGCTCCTCGGTACCGGTCTCGGCGATGAGGACACGGCACCCCGACTTCTGTGCCTGGCGGGCCCGGGCGGCGAGCAGGGCGGTCTGGCCGCCGCGTCCGCGTGCGTGGGGCAGTACGGCGCCGGCGAACATCTGCGCGGTGTCTCCGCGGACGAGCATGGTGCCGGTGCCGACCAACTCGCCCTCCAGCCAGGCCCCGTAGGGATGCCAGCCAGGCTGGGACACGGTCGCGGCGCCCATCTCGGCGTAGTGCTCGACCGGCATTCCGAAGGCCCGCATCATCACCGTGCCCCATTCCAGGGCGTGTTGGGCCTCCAGCGGGGTGACGCTGATGCCGTCGGGCGGTACGTCCAGGGCGTCGGCGCGGGCGACGGCTTCCTCGGTCGAGCAGACGAGTTTCACCCAGGACGAGGACTGGACGATGCCCTCCCGCGCGCAGATCTCCGGCCAGTCCTCGGGCAGGAAGGCGGGCGCGATCTGGAAGGCGGCCTGCGGGGTGCGTGCCGCGCGGTAGAAGTCGCAGACCTCTTCGACGAGTCGGGCGGTGACGGGCTCGGTGACGCCGAAGCCGAGGGCCTTGCTCCAGAAGCGGGTGATGTCGTCGCGCATGGACAGCACGACACCGCCGCCGATCCGGGTGGCGGTCATGCCCAGCGCGGTACGGACGGACTCGGGGGTCTCCGTCTGGAATCGGTAGAGGGCCTCCGCCTCGGACTGTTCGGCGACGGACGGCTGGACGACGGTCGTCATGGTTCTGGTTGCCTCTCGGTCATCCCGGGGTCTCCCGGGAAGCGACGCGGACAGCCCGCCTGTGAACAGGCGGGCTGAAGCGGGGAGTTGACAGGTGGTCAGGGATGGGACATCAGGCCTGGTGGGCCGCGGCCCGCTTGATGAGGTCCGCCACCGCGGCGGGCTGGGAGACATAGATCGCGTGGCTGCCGGCGGCCTCGGTCACGGTGGCGCCGGCGCGCTCGGCCATCTGGTGCTGGACCGGCGGCGGGATCATGTGGTCGTCGGTCGCGACGAGGTACCAGCTGGGCTTGGTGCGCCAGGCGGGCTCGGTGATCGTTCCGCCCAGCGCCTCCAGGCCCCACGGAACCTGCGAGTCGGCCAGGAACGCCGCGTCCTCGGCCGGCAGGTCGCCCGCGAAGGACGCGGCGAACTTGTCACGGTCCAGGAAGAGGAAGCCGTCGACGGGCGGCAGGATCGGCGGCACGGGCGCGCCGGGCGCCGGGTCGGCGACCAGCGTGCCGACGGACTCGTCCTTGTCCGGCGCGAAGGCCGCGACGTAGACGAGCGCGGCGACCCCCTCGTGCCGGCCGGCTTCGGTGATCACGGCGCCGCCGTAGGAGTGGCCGACGAGGACCGCCGGGCCGTCCAGGGCGTCGAGGACCCGCTGCGTGACGGCGACGTCGTCGACGAGGGACACGGTCGGGTTCTGCACGACGCTGACGTTGTACCCGTCCTGGGTGAGCAGGCGGTGCACGGACTGCCAGCCGGAACCGTCGACGAATCCGCCATGCACGAGAACGATGTTCTTCACGGCACTCATGCCGTAGCTCCTTGTTTGTCGGAAACCCTGCTGACACGTCCACGCTAGGCCGGACCGTCCGTCGAGGCTTCGACCAAATGACCTAGTTGCACATGGCCTAGTTGCCGGCGGGTGTCCCGGCGTCGCCGACGCGGGCCTCGACGAAGGCCGTCACCGCCTTCGCGAAGGCGTCCGGTTCCTCCAGGTGACCGAAGTGCCCGCTGTTCTCCAGGATCACCAGCTCCGAACCCGGGATGAGCTCGTGCAGCTCCTCCGCCCAGCGCACCCCGCAGATGAAGTCGTGGCGGCCGACGAGGACGAGGGCCGGCACGGTGAGCGAGCCGAGATCGGCGCGGTCGTCGATGACGTCCGGGGTGAGGTCCTCGTCCAGCCCGGAGATGTGGGTGGCCACCACGGCTGCGCGCGCGGGGCCGAACTCGGCCTCCCGGCCCCAGAAGTCGGCGAAGTACGCGGGGAACAGCCCCCGGGCCACGGCGGTCATCTGCGCGTCGTCGGAGATGGTGGGGATGTTCTGGAACGCCTCGACGACCTCGGGGAGCTTGGGGTTGTCGGCGTGCCGGGCGGCGAACTCCTGCACCAGGCGCATGGCCTCGGCGCCGTGCTCGGGACCGGTCACCGGAGCGCTGTCGTAGAGGATCACGCCGGCGATGCGGTCGGGGTGGTGCAGGGCGTGGTACTGGGCGACGAAACCGCCGTGCGAGTGCCCGAGGAGGTGCACCTCGGGGACGCCGAGGTGCTCGATCAGCTTCGTGAGGAAGCGGCTGTAGCGGGCCCGGGTGTAGCCGTGCGGGTGGGCGGGCAGCCGGCCGGAGGCGCCGGTGCCGACGGGCTCCGGGTAGACGACCGTGAGGTGCTCCTCCAGCTCGGGCATGCGCAGGTACTCCCAGAAGATCCCCGGTCCGCCGGAGTGCGCGACGCAGACCGGTCCGGTGCCGTGGACGTGGTAGCTCTGCGTGACTCCGTCGATCTCGACGGTGTGGGTCCCGGTGGCGAGCGGGTCGGTCGAGGCGGTGGTGCTCATGGGATCTCCCTGTTCGGCATACGGCGATGACACGGACAGGACGCGGGAGGGAGGACGAAGTTCGAAATGAATCGCGTGACGCCGGTCACACGAGAAGGGAACGGGGGACGGGCACCGGCCGGGGATGGACGAGACGCAGCCGATGCACCCGCCCGGCGCCGTCCAGACTCATGAGCCAGGCCACGGCGGGCGGGCAGTGCTCGGGGTCGTCGTCGGGATTGCTGATGTCCATCTCCCAGACGACGAGCGACCGTCCGGCCACGGCGTGCACGAGGTGCTGCCGTACGCCGGCCTCCAGGTCGCACTCCATCCCGCGCACCAACAGGCTTCTGCCGCCCACTGGTTGGTTCCCCCGGACCAGCGCGGCCTCGGGCGACCAGCGCTCGGCGAGCAGCTTGCCGAAGTGTCCGCTCTCGGCCGCGTCCAGCGTCTCGCGCGCCTCGACCCGGCTGGCACGGGTGCGCCGTCCGACGTCACCGTGCGGGGCGTCGGCGGTGGCGGCGAGGGCCAGCGCGAGCTTGGCCCGCCCCTGACTGAGCCTGCTGCGGACCGTTCCAACGGGAACCCCGCAGGCCTCGGCGATCTGCTCGTACGACGTGACGCCGACGCTGAAATGCCGCAGCACGAGCGGCAACCGCAGCGCGGGCGACAGCTCCTCGATCGCCTCCCAGATCCAGTCCCGCATGGCGTGCCGCTCCAGCCACCGCTCGGGACCGGACTCGGTGACGGGCACATGCGGATCATCGAGCGGCCGGAGATCGACGGCTCCCCGCAGCAACGAACGGGCATGGTTGCGCACGATCATCCGCAACCAGGCCCCCACGGCCTCCGGGTCCCGCACATCCCCCACGCGCCGGAGCGCGGTCACCGCCGCGTCCTGGACCACGTCGTCGACATCGGGCCCCGGCCCCAGCACACTCACCGCGACGGCCCGCATCCCGGCCCTGTGCCGCTCCAGCAGCAGCCCCAGGGAGGCGACGTCGCCGGCCTGCGCGGCCAGGGTGAGCGCCCCGTCCTCGATGCGCGTGATCTCACCCAGGTCCCGGCTGCTCATGCTGCCCCTCTTCCGGTGCCTCCGTCGTCCGTACGACCGTAATGGGCGCGCCGCGTGACGTCACATCGCGCGAACACTCGGCGGGGCGGGCGTCGCACCAGGTGTCCGTTGCCGGCAACCGGGTCCCGCACACCGCCGATACGCCCCGGACCAAGGACGTTCAGCGACTGTTCAACGATTTACTTGGACCGGTCCCTACGACCGTTGCGGGCATGCCCTGTTGACGGCCAAGGAGCTTCAGGAACCGTTCAGCGCCCCCGACCGGGCTCCCGCGCCGCACCCGTGCCGGTGTTCGCGCCCCGCACTCCCGCCGGGACGACCGCACCGACGATCCGCCCACTGTGCCGCCGGAAGGAGACGAACTTGGTCACGGCCTGGAGGAGGTTCGCGCAGGCCAGCGCGGTCCACAGGCCGGCCAGTCCCGCCGCGTCGGCTACCGGCACGGCGAGGGCCGCGAGCACGCCGAACCACACCGCCGTGGACACCAGGCTCGGCACGGTGCGCTTGAGCCCGACGAGCCCGAAGCCCGCCACGGCCTGGAGGGCATCGGTGACGACCACCGCGAGGACCAGCGGCAACAGCCGTACGACCTGGCCCGCCAGCTCCCGGTCCCTGGTGAACAGGCCGATCACCGGGTCCCGCAGCACGACCAGGACGGCCCCCAGCACGCCCACCGCGCACAGGGCGACCCCGATCCCGGCGTCCACACTGCGCCGGATCCGGGCGAGGTCGCGTTCCTCGGCATATCCGGCGATCAACGGCACCGTCGCCTGCCCGACCGACACGGCGGCGGTGAAGACGACGTTCACCAGAGACTCGGAGACGCCGTGCACGGCTGCGCTGTCGGTCCCGATCCGGGCGGCGGCGAAGGTCAGCACGCCCAGCACGGAGAACTTCACCAGCACGGTCCCCCCGAGCGGCACCCCGACCCGGGCCAGCCGCAGCACCTCGCGCGGATCGGGCCGCCCGGGCCGGACCGGCCGCCCGGCGAGCACGGTACGGCGACGCAACGCGTACTGGTTGAGCCCGGCCCCGACCGCGCTGGACACCAGCATGGCCACCCCGGCCCCCGCCAGCCCGAAGCCGGGCAGCGCCCCCGGTCCTCCGACCAGCACCACCGACAACGCCACGGACACGCCGGTCCCCACGAGCCCGGACCGCATCACCTGCGCCGACCGCCCCAGCGCCACCAGCACGGACGAGGCCGACGAGTTGACGGCGATCAGCAGCACGCTGCCCGCCAACATCCAGGGAAACAGGCCCAGTTGGTCGAGGACGGCGCCCGGCACTCCGAACGCCCCGCCGAGCAGCGGCACCCCGGCCACCGCCGCCGCGCACACCCCGCCCACGGCGAACGCCAGCCACATCCCGCTCCGCACCAGCGGCAACAACCCCTCGGGGTCGTCCCGTTGGGGCACCACGAACGGCATCACCCCGCGCAACGCCCCCGCCACGGTGGCGGTGGCCGGGCTGAACACGGCGATCGTCACGGCGAACGCGGCCAGCGAGACGGTGGCGTGCCGTCCCAACAACGCGGTGTCGACGAGCGATCCGGCCGACGCGGCGAGGGAGCTCACGTACAGCGGCGCGGCGGCCCTGGCGATGGTCATGAAGGCGGTGCGTCCACTCACGCCCGCCCATCCTGCCAGTCAACCACCGCGCCATGCGCATGAGTTACCGCCATGCGCACGAGTCACTACGGCGTCACGGTCGCGGGCGGCGGCCCCGTGCTCCCCCGCACCTCGATCCGCGGCTCCGACAACACCGTCTCCGCGACCCTCCGCGGGTCCCTCATCCGGTCGACCAGGAGCTGCGCGGCTCGGCGGCCGATGTCGTGGCTGCCGTTGTCGACGGTGGTGAGCCAGAGGTGTCGTAGGCGCGCGAGGTACGTGTTGTCGTAGCCGACGAGGGACAGGTCCCGAGGCACCTGGAGGCCCAATTCCTCGGCCGCCGAGAGCGCGCCGACGCACGCGATGTCGTTGAAGGCGAAGACGGCCGTGGGGCGTTGCGGGGCGGTGAGCAGGCGGACCATCGCGCGGTAGCCGCCCTCCTCCGTGTGGTCGCCCTGTTCGACCGTCGCGAGGTCGGTCAGGCCGTGGTCGTGCATGACCTCTTCGAAGGAGATGCGGCGGAGTTCGCCGGCGACGCCCTGGCCGGCGATGTGGGCGATGCGGCGGTGACCCAGGTCGACGAGGTGTTCGGTGGCCAGGGCGGCGCCGTACGAGTCGTCGCCGGCCACGACGTCGACGTGGGGCAGAACCGGCTCGACCGCGCCCGCGACCACCGTGGGGATGTGGGTCGCGGCGGCGAGGAGTTCGTCGGAGCCGGGGAGGGTGCCCACCACGATCAGGCCGTCGACGCGGAGTTCCGTGAAGATGCGGGTGAGGTCCTCGCCGAGGTGACGGTTGAGGCGGCCGTCGGCCAGCATCATGTGCAGGCCGCGCTCGTGGAGGCGGGAGCCCAGGCCGTCGAGGAGTTCCACGAACCAGGGGTTGCGCAGGTCGTTCAGCAGGACGCCGACCGAGCGGGTGCGGCGCTCACTGAGGCTGCGGGCGGCGGCGTTCGGCCGGTAGCCGAGTTCCGCCACGGCGGCCAGCACGGCCTGCCGTTTCTCCGGTCGGACCTGCTCGGAGCCGCGCAGCACCAGGGAGACCAGGGATTTCGACACACCGGCCCGCTCGGCGACATCACGGATGGTCGGAGCGCTCATGGCTGGACCGTTCCATGCGGTCGCGCCCCCTGTCAAAGGCGCGGACACTCAGTGTTGACAGTCAGGTATTGACATCAGGACGAACGGGTTCCAGTGTGGCGGGGACAGTTTATGGACCGGTCCATAGAAGGGCAGTCATGGTGACCTCGCTCGGTGTTGCCGTCGTGGGCTTCGGATGGATGGGGCGGGTGCACACGCAGGCGTACGCCCGTGTCCCGCACCACTTTCCGCAGCTGACCGTGCGGCCGCAGCTCGTGACGGTCGCCGAGGAGGTCCCCGGGCGGGCCGAGCAGGCCGCCGAGCAGTTCGGCTTCGCGTCCTCCACCCGTGACTGGCGCGAGGTGCTCGCCGACCCGCGCGTGCAGGCGGTGAGCATCACCGCGCCGAACTTCCTGCACCGCGAGATCGGCGTCGCGATGGCGGAGGCCGGCAAGCACATCTGGATCGAGAAGCCGGTGGGCCTGTCGACGGCGGACGCGTCCGCCGTGGCCGACGCGGTCGGCAAGTACGGCGTCCAGGGCGCGGTCGGCTTCAACTACCGCAACGCACCCGCCGTGGAGGCCGCCCGCGACCTGATCGCCTCCGGCGAGCTGGGCACGGTCACGCACATCCGCGTCCGCCTCTTCAGCGACTACGCGGCCCACCCGGACGGCGCCCTGACCTGGCGCTACGAGCTGGAGCGCGGCGGTCACGGAGTCCTGGGCGACCTGGCCTCGCACGGCGCGGACCTGGCCCGCCACCTTCTCGGCGACATCGCGTCCCTCACCGCCGACACCGCGATCTTCCTGCCCGAGCGGGCTCGTCCCACCGGCGCGACCGCGGGTCACGCCCTGGCCACCGGGGGCGAGTTGGGCCCGGTCGAGAACGAGGACTACGTCAACTGCCTGCTGCGGTTCGCCTCCGGTGCCCGGGGTGTCCTGGAGGCCTGCCGGGTCTCGGTCGGCGAGCAGAACAACTACGGCTTCGAGGTGCACGGCACCAAGGGCGCGGTGTTCTGGGACTTCCGCCGGATGAACGAGCTGGCGGTCAGCCGCGGCACGACCTACCAGGACCAGCCCGTCACCACCGTGTATGTCGGCCCGGGCGACGGCGAGTTCGGCGCGTTCCAGCCGGGTGCGGCGAACGCGATGGGCTACGACGACCTCAAGGTGATCGAGGCGTACCGCTTCCTGCGCTCCGTCGCCGAAGGCGTGCCGTACGGCGCGACGCTTCCGGACGCCGTGCGCAGTGCGGCGGTTCTGGACGCCATGGTGCGTTCCGTCGAGACCGGCAGCTGGGTGAGCCCGGCGTGAACGGCGCACGCGTCGCCTGATCGGCGCGCCTCCGGGCGCCCGCGCGATCTCGCGCCCACCCGCCGGACTCGACTACCGTTCACGCTCGGGAGTCACTCGCCTACGCTGTGGTGACCGGTTGGCGGACGGGTATGGGGGCGGCATGGGATACGGCTTCGGACAGCGGCGGGGCGGTCAACTCCCCGTGGAGTTGACCAGCTTCGTCGGACGCACCGAGGAACTCGCGGTGCTGCACGCCGAGTTGGCGCGGTCGCGGCTGGTCACGCTGGTCGGTCCGGGCGGGGTCGGCAAGAGCCGTACGGCACTACGGGCGGCCCGCGCGGTCGCGGACCGGTTCGCCGATGGAGTACGGCTGGTGGAGCTGTCGGCGCTGCACGACCCGGAGTTGGTGCCGCCGACGCTCGCGGGCGTCCTCGAACTGCCCGAGCAGTCCGGCATGACGCCGTTGGACGCCATCGTGGAACATCTGCGCGGCCGGCGGATGCTGATCGTCCTCGACACCTGCGAACACCTGGTCGACGCGTGCGCGATGCTCTGCGACATCCTGCTGCGCGAAGCCCCCGGACTGAGCGTCCTCGCCACCAGCCGGCAGCCGCTCGACGTGCCCGGTGAGCGCTGTCTGCCGATCGCTCCGCTGGCCCGCGCGGACGCAGTCGACCTGTTCGTGCAGCGTGCCGCCGCCGTCACCGGCGGTCCCGCCCTGGACGGCGCCGACCGGGAGAGCGCCCTCGCCCTCGTCGACCGCCTGGACGGCATCCCGCTCGCCCTCGAACTCGCGGCGGTCCGCCTGCGGGCCGTACCCCTCTCCGAACTCGTCGCCCGTCTGGACCGCCACTGCGAGGTCCTGACCGGCGGCCGGCGCACGGCACTCACCCGCCACCAGACCCTGCGCGCGGCCATCGACTGGTCCTACGACCTGTGCACGCCCCAGGAACAACTCCTGTGGGCGCGGCTGTCGGTGTTCGCCGGTTCCTTCGAACTGTCCGCCGCCGAGCGGGTGTGCGCGGGCGGCGATCCGGGTGGACCGGTCCAACTCGACGGCGAGCAGGTCGTCGAGGCGCTGATCGGGCTCGTCGACAAGTCGGTCGTCCAGCGCATCGGCGAGGACGGCGGCCGCTACCGGCTCCTGGACACCATCCGCGAGTACGGCACCGCGCGCCTGGCCGCCACCGAGGACGCCGACGCCGTACGACAACGGCACTTCGCCCACTACGAGGAACTCGTCGGCCGCTTCTGGAACGGTCTGATGGGCCGGTCCCAGGTCCAACTGCACCGTGCCGTACGGGCGGAGATCGCCGACGTACGGGCCGCCCTGGAGTACGGCTGCGCCACCGAGGGACGGGCGAGCGACGCACTGTGGCTGGCGACCCGGCTCGGGGCGTACTGGCGGGCGGCCGGGACGCTGTCGGAGGGCCGGTACTGGATCGACAAGGGGCTCGGCCTCGTCCCGCAGGACTCCGCGACGCGGGCCTGGGGGCTGTTCATGACCGGGGTGTTCGGGATCTGGACAGCCGATCTGGAGACGGCCTTGGACCGGTTCCCGCAGGCCCTCGACGTGGCGCGCCGCGTCGGCGAGAGTCGCGTGGAGCTGTTCAGCGAGGGCTACTTGGGCGCCCTGACGGTGCTCGGCGGGGCCGTCGAGGAGGGAGCGGCGGCGCTCGAAGCGGTCCGCCGGCGGATGATCGCGGCGGACGACGCGCTGGGCATCGGCGTCGTCCACTACGAAGGGGCCCTGCTGTACGCCGCGTTGGGCTTCACGGACCGCGCGCTGGAGTGGTGCGAGACGGGCCTGGCGTATCTGGAGGGCCGCGGCGAACGCCAGTTGTACGGCTCCACCCTCACCGTCCAGGGCATCATCCTGTGGCTCGTCGGCCGGCCCGAGGAGAGCGCGGTCGCGTTGCGCCGGGGCCTGGAGGCGGCGAGCGAGATCGGCGAGGTGCTGGTCGCGGCGCTCGCGTCCCTGGGCCTCGCCTGGCACGCGGCCGGGCAGAAGCGCTACGTCAGGGCCTGCTGGCTGCTGGGTTACGCGGAGCACGCGCGACGGCTGGGCGGCGACCCGGTCGGCATGCTGCCCCGGCTGCTGGAGGAGCAGGAGTCCCAACAGCGGTCGGTACGGGCGGCGTTGGGCGCCGAACCGTACGAGCGGTGGCGGGAGGCGGGCGCCCGGATGTCGGGCCGCGAACTCCTGGACGCCGTACGCGCCGACGCGGACGAACCGCCCGGCATCCCCACGGCGCGCCCCGCCACCGCGGCGGTCACCGCCGAACTCGACGATCTTGCGGACGAGCGTCCCCGCGATGCCGGTCTCGTCGAGGAGTTTGCCCAGCCAGGAGCCCAGAATGATCGCGATCATGG
>NZ_JBLTJC010000043.1:0-43646 GCF_048158785.1 Streptomyces colwelliae
TATAAGAGACAGGCCGCCCGTATGCACCGCCGCCCCCCGGGTTCCCCGAGCCACCCGGGTGGCTACCGCGAACTGTCCGGCCGTGAGGTCGAGGTCCTGCGTCTGGTCGCGGAGGGCCAGTCGAACAAGGCGATCGGCGTCTCCATGGGCCTGTCCGCACTGACCGTCAAGAGCCACCTCGCCCGCATCGCCCGCAAGCTCGGCACGGGTGACCGCGCCGGCATGGTCGCGGTGGCGCTGCGCACCGGAATCATCCACTGACCCCGTCCCGCAACCCCGTCCCCACATCGCCTTCCGCTCCCCTTCCCGCTCCCCCTTCGAGCCGTGAACCGGATCTTTCACTTACCTGACTGGTTTACGACCCCCAGACGCCCGTCGACGGAACGTTCCGTCGGCGGGCGTTGTCCATACACGGATACCCTTGACAGGTGACCGACGCCCAAGAAACCGCAGCAGACACCTCACTGCGAACCACCGGAGGCGCCCCTCCGGACGACGTCGAAACGGCGCCGATCCCTTTGCTTGAGCCCCGAGAGGGCATTCCGCCCGTGATCGCCGACGAGGACGCGCTCGCCGAGGTGATCGCGGCCTTCGCCGCCGGCACGGGTCCCGTCGCCGTGGACGCCGAGCGCGCGTCCGGCTACCGCTACGGACAGCGCGCCTATCTGGTGCAGCTGCGCCGTGAGGGCGCGGGCACCGCACTGATCGATCCGGTGGCCTGCCCCGACCTGTCGGGCCTCGGCGAGGCCATCTCCGGCGTCGAGTGGGTGCTGCACGCCGCCACCCAGGACCTGCCCTGTCTGCGCGAGATAGGCATGGTGCCGACGCGGCTCTTCGACACCGAGCTGGCGGGTCGGCTCGCCGGATTCCCGCGGGTCGGCCTGGGCGCGATGGTCGAGGGTGTGCTCGGTTTCGTCCTGGAGAAGGGGCACTCCGCCGTCGACTGGTCCACCCGCCCGCTGCCCGAGCCCTGGCTGCGCTATGCCGCCCTCGACGTCGAACTCCTCGTCGACCTGCGGGACGCCCTGGAGAAGGAGCTCGACCGGCAGGGCAAGCTGGACTGGGCCCGCCAGGAGTTCGACGCGATCGCGGCCGCGCCGCCCGCCGAGCCCCGCAAGGACCCGTGGCGCCGTACGTCCGGGATGCACAAGGTACGGCGGCGCCGGCAACTCGGTGTCGTACGGGAGCTGTGGCAGACGCGGGACCGGATCGCGCAGCGGCGGGACGTGTCGCCGGGGAAGGTGCTGTCCGACGCGGCGATCGTGGAGGCCGCGCTCTCTCTTCCCGTCGACGCGCAGGCGCTGGCCGCGTTGAACGGGTTCGGGCATCGGATGGGGCGGCGGCAGCTGGAGCAGTGGCAGGCGGCCGTTGATCGGGCCAAGGCCCTTCCCGACTCCGCGCTGCCGCAGCCCGGTCAGCCGGTCACCGGGCCGCCTCCGCCGCGCGCGTGGGCCGACAAGGATCCTGAGGCTGCGGCTCGGTTGTCCGCGGCGCGGGCTGCCGTGTCGGCGGTGGCTGAGGGGCTCAACATGCCTCAGGAGAACCTCATTACTCCGGACACGGTGCGGCGGGTCTGCTGGGAGCCGCCGAAGAGTGTGGATGTGGCTTCTGTGGGGGCTGCATTGGCGGGGTATGGGGCTCGGGCTTGGCAGGTTGAGCAGGTTGCGCCGGTTTTGGTGGAGGCGTTGACCGCGAAGGCGCCGTAGGAGTCTGTGCTGTTTTGCGGGTGCGGGCTCGCTGTGGCTGGTCGCGCAGTTCCCCGCGCCCCTAAAGACAAAAGGGCTCGGAAGCGGAACCTTGGCGTCGAGATCAAGCCAAGATCCTCAGGTAGCGCCTAGGGAACTGGACGCGGGCGGGGTGTGACGTTCGCCGCTCCCGGCCCCGGGGGTGGGCAGGTTGGTTACCCGCAAGTAGCATGGGTACTGAGCGCGCGCTCAGCGCATCGCGGCAGTGCCGATCCCGCACCCTGGAGGAGAGCCAATCGTGCCTCGTACCGTCAGGGACGTCGTCTTCGTCGACGGCGTCCGCACCCCGTTCGGCAAGGCGGGCCCGAAGGGCATCTATCACGAGACCCGGGCCGACGACCTCGTGGTGAAGGCGATCCGGGAGCTGCTGCGGCGCAACCCCGGACTCGACCCCAAGAAGATCGACGAGGTCGCCATCGCCGCGACCACGCAGATCGGTGACCAGGGGCTGACCCTGGGGCGGACCGCGGGCATTCTCGCCGGGCTGCCGCAGTCGGTGCCCGGTTACTCGATCGACCGCATGTGCGCGGGCGCGCTGACCGCCGTCACGACCACCGCGGGCTCCATCGCCTTCGGTGCGTACGACGCCGTCATCGCCGGCGGTGTCGAGCACATGGGCCGGCACCCCATGGGCGAGGGCGTGGACCCGAACCCGCGGTTCGTGAGCGAGAAGCTGGTCGACGACTCCGCGCTGTTCATGGGCATGACGGCGGAGAACCTGCACGACCGCTACCCCACGATCACCAAGCAGCGAGCCGACGAGTACGCGGTGCGTTCGCAGGAGAAGGCCGCCAAGGCGTACGCCAACGGCAAGATCCAGCAGGACCTGGTGCCGATCTCGGTGCGCAACACCAACGAGCAGGTGGGCGAGACCGGTTGGGGTCTCGTCACCGCCGACGAGCCGATGCGTCCGGGGACCACCCTCGAGAACCTGGCTGGTCTGAAGACTCCGTTCCGTGTGCACGGGCGGGTCACCGCCGGCAACGCGGCCGGTCTCAACGACGGTGCCACCGCTTCGATCATCGCCAGCGAGGACTTCGCGCGCGAGAACGACCTGCCGGTGCGGATGCGCCTCGTGTCGTACGCCTTCGCGGGCGTCGAGCCGGAGGTCATGGGCTACGGCCCGATCCCGGCCACGGAGAAGGCGCTCGCCAAGGCGGGTCTGTCCATCGAGGACATCAACCTCTTCGAGATCAACGAGGCCTTCGCCGTACAGGTGCTGGCCTTCCTGGAGCACTACGGCATCGCGGACGACGACGCGCGCGTCAACCAGTACGGCGGCGCGATCGCCTTCGGTCACCCGCTGGCCTCGTCGGGTGTGCGTCTGATGACGCAGCTGGCCCGTCAGTTCGAGGAGCAGCGACACGTCCGCTACGGCCTGACCACCATGTGCGTCGGCTTCGGCATGGGCGCCACGGTCATCTGGGAGAACCCGCACTTCGAGGGGGACAAGTGAGCACCACCACCGAGCTTCTGAAGGGTGCGGCCGAGCTGTTCCCGGACGAGGTCGTGACGTCCGCGCACGTCCGTCACCTCGAACTGCCGTACGGCGCCGGGCGGTTCGCGCTCATCACGCTGGACAACGGCTTCGACCACACCAAGCCGACCACCTTCGGTCCGGCCTCGCTGGCGAACCTGAACACCGCCATCGACCAGGTCGAGAAGGAGGCCGCGGCCGGCGAGATCGTCGGTGTCGGCATCACCGGCAAGCCGTTCGTCTTCGCGGTCGGCGCGGACCTGAAGGGCGTCGAGCTCCTCAAGAACCACGCCGACGCGCTCGCCATCGGCAAGGGCGGCCACGAGGTCTTCAAGCGCCTCGCGGACATCGCGGTGCCGACCTTCACGTACTACAACGGCGCGGCCATGGGCGGCGGTGTCGAGGTCGGTCTGCACTGCGAGTACCGCACGGTCTCGAAGCACATCGCGGCGTTCTCGCTGCCCGAGGTCTTCCTCGGCCTCGTCCCCGGCTGGGGCGGCTGCGCGCTGCTGCCGAACCTGATCGGCGCGGAGAAGGCCGTCTCGGTGATCATCGAGAACAGCCTCAACCAGAACAAGCAGCTCAAGGGCCAGCAGGTCTTCGACCTCGGGATCGCCGACGCGCTCTTCGAGGGCGCCGACTTCCTTGAGCAGTCGCTGATCTGGACGGCGAACGTCCTCAAGGGCGACATCAAGGTCGAGCGTCCGGCGATCGACCGCGGCGAGGCCTGGGACCAGGCCGTCGCCAAGGGCCGTTTCGTCGCGGACTCCAAGGTGCACGGCGCGGCCCCGGCCGCCTACCGCGCCCTCGACATTATCGAGGCCGCGAAGAACGGCGACCTCCAGCAGGGCTACGACGCCGAGGACCTGGCGCTCGCCGACCTGATCATGGGTGGCGAACTGCGCGCCGGTATCTACGCGTTCAACCTCGTCCAGAAGCGCGGCAAGCGTCCGGCGGGTGCGCCCGACAAGTCCCTGGCGCGTCCGGTGACGAAGGTCGGCGTGGTCGGCGCGGGTCTGATGGCCTCGCAGCTCGCCCTGCTCTTCCTGCGCCGCCTCGAAGTGCCGGTCGTCCTCACGGACATCGACCAGGAGCGCGTCGACAAGGGTGTGGGCTACGTCCACGCCGAGATCGAGAAGCTGCTCGGCAAGGGCCGTATCAACCAGGACAAGGCCAACCGCCTCACGGCCCTGGTCACCGGGGTGCTGGACAAGGCCGAGGGCTTCTCCGACGCCGACTTCATCATCGAGGCCGTCTTCGAGGAGATCGGCGTCAAGCAGCAGGTGTTCGCGGAGGTCGAGGCGGTCGCCCCGGCGCACGCGATCCTCGCCACCAACACCTCCTCGCTGTCCGTCTCCGAGATGGCGTCGAAGCTGAAGAACCCCGAGCGGGTCGTCGGCTTCCACTTCTTCAACCCGGTCGCGATTCTGCCCCTGTTGGAGATCGTGCGCGGCGAGCAGACGGACGACGCCTCGCTCGCGACCGCGTTCGCGGTGGCCAAGAAGCTGAAGAAGACGGCGGTGTTGGTGAAGGACGCCCCGGCGTTCGTCGTCAACCGCATCCTCACCCGCTTCATGGGCGAGATCCAGAACGTCATCGACGAGGGCACGTCGGTCGCCGTCGCGGAGAAGGCCGTGGAGCCGCTCGGCCTGCCCATGTCCCCGCTGGTGCTGCTGGAGTTGGTCGGTCCGGCCATCGGTCTGCATGTCTCGGAGACCCTCAACCGGGCCTTCCCGGACCGCTTCACGGTCTCCCCGAACCTCGCGGCCGTCGTCAAGGCGGGCAAGCGCGGCTTCTACGTGTACGACAGCGGGAAGCCCGAACTCGACCCCGAGGTCGCGGCGTTGCTCCAGCAGGGCGATTCCGTGCTGACCGAGGAGCAGGTGCGGGACCGGGTCCTGGACGCGGTGGCGCAGGAGATCGGTCTGATGCTCGACGAGGGTGTCGTCGCCGAGGCCCAGGACATCGACCTGTGCCTGATCACGGGCGCCGGCTGGCCCTTCCACCTGGGCGGCATCACGCCGTACCTGGACCGGGAGGGTGTGTCGGAGCGGGTCAACGGCAAGCCGTTCCTGGCGCCGGGTGTCGCGAGCGTTCCGGCGTAACCGCCTTCGTACGGACGTGACTTGAGGAGGGCCTCCGCCTTTGGGCGGAGGCCCTCCTCTCATGCCTCGGCTTCGGCGGCGGCCAGCCGTGCCTTCAACTCGGCGTTCTCCGCCTCCAGGTTCACGATGCGCTTGCGGGCGAAGTACAGCTCCATGACGGCGTCGTGGAACTCGGAGATGAGTTCGTCGGGGGTGAGTTGCACGCCGAATTCCCTTTACGCGGAGGCCAGTTGGGTGACCGTGCCGGCGGAGCCCTTCCAGAACAGCTTGCCGTCGCGGGCGTAGAGGGAGCCGCCGCCGGCCGCGGCGGGCGCGTTGGTCGGTTCCGTCGTGACGTTGGCGAGGCGTACCGCGCCCTCGGCGAGGATGGCCGAGGCGGCGCCCGTGCGCTGGACCACGTGGAGCTGGGACTGGGGTGTGGCCCCGCGGTCGATGCCGACGCCGATCCGGCCGGTGCCCTTGACGACGAGGTCGTCCAGGCCGTCGTTGTTGCGCAGGACGAGCAGGGCGCCCTTGGTCGCGCCGTTGGTGGCGGTCAGATAGATGCCCTGGGAGGCCGTGCCCGTCGTCTGGAGGTCGATGGAGAGGGCGGAGGCGTTCGCGTCCGAGCCGTCGGCGTACCCCACGTGTGCGATCTTCAGCGTGCCCCGGCCGGTCTCCACACCGGTCAGGTACATCGCCGAGGTCTCGGGGTTGTCGGAGGTCACGTTCAGCGCCACCGCCGACCCGGAGGTGGCCTTGTGGTTGATGGTCACCGTGTGGGCGGTCGTGGAGGTGCCGTAGAACTGGGCGGGCGCGGTGTACTCGGTGTACTCGCCGTCGGCCGCCGCGTCCGTGCCGGCGGCGACGGTGACGGCGCCCGCGGTGAAGGCGCCGAGGAATATTCTTCGTCCGACTGTCATGGGGTGTACGGCCTCTCCGTCAGCGTTGGTATCGGGGTTTCTGTCTGCCGGGATCGTGCGGCCGGCTCTCACGAGATGAGCACGATGGAGTTCCGGCCGCCGAAGCCGGCGCGGAGCGTGCTTCGGGTGGTCACGGCGCCACGTCCGCGGCGGAACGCTGGTGCCAGAAGTTGAGGCGGTAGGCGTCGTGCACGGCGGGGTCGTCGTACTTCAGCAGGGCCTCGTCGTTGCCCTGGAGCGCGCGCACGGTGTAGGTGTGGCTGCCGGTCCAGACGATCTTCTGGTCGGCCTGCCCCTTGTAAGTGCCTTCCACCAGAAGGTACTTGCTGTGGGTGTAGAAGCCGTCGGTGTTCTCGTCCATCCGGTGCAGCGCGATGCCGCCGTATGCGGTCGGGGCCGCCAGCTGGGCCGCCACGGCACCGGAGGCCGACTCGTCCAGCCAGTGGTACACGATGTCGACGTAGCAGCCGGCGTTGTCGAGTTCCCAGAGCTTCTTGGCGACCGCGAGCCGGGTGATCTGGTGCATGGCGATCCGGACGACCGTACGGCCGTCCGAGGTGCCGTAGCCGGTGGAGTTGCCGTGGCAGACGGCGTTGCTGCCGACCGGGTCGTCCACCGTGTCGAGGATGTTGACGATCGGGTCGGCGCTCGCGCGCGGGAAGAGGTACAGCTTGGCGACACCGGCCTGGGTCTCCACCGGGTAGTCGGCGACCTGTGCGGTCTCACCGCTCCCCGCGGCCCGCAGATCCTCGAAGTAGTCGGCGTAGGCCTGGTGGAGGGCGCTGTTGCCGACGACGACCATGGCGTCGTTCCACGCGAGGGTCAGATCGTCGCCGGTGAGGTTCGAGGAGGTCTGCAGCACCACGTCCCGGACCGGGGTGGCGCCGCTCGCCGAGGTACCGGTGGTCTCGCTGAACAGGAAGAACTTGTTGTGGTTGACGGTGGTGTAGGCGTCGCCGGGGTTCGGGTCCTGGGACAGACACGCGGAGTCCTGGGGGCAGGTGAGGACCCAGGAGTCGGCGGTGGTGTCGGTGCCGAGCGCGTTCTTCAGTGAGGTGTAGGCGGTACTGGTGCTGTCCGAGTCGGCGATCACCTGGACGGAGACTCCGCGGGCGGCGGCTTTCACGAGTTCGTCGGCGATCCACTGCGACCACATCAGGTAGATCGAGATCCTGATCCGGGAGCCGGCGGTCGCGCCCTGTGTCAGCCGGCCGATCTTCGTGAGGATCTCCTTCTGGGCGGTGGCGTCGCCCGAGGGGTCGTTGAAGACGGGTCCGGTCGTGACGAGTGGTGTGTCGTCGGCGTGGGCAGCGGTCGGCAGGATGGCGATCGCGACTGTTGTCGCGATGGTGGCGAGCCAGGTGCGTGTTCTCAAGTGTTCCCCTCCTGTTGGTCACTGACGGTTGATCAGCTTTTCGGGACGATCGGCGGACGATCGGCAGAGGGGCCATGACGCTCTACGATCGCCACGGCCCCAGCGGGCTGCCCACCGTCGGGGACAGTTGGCGGCGCACCCGCAGCCGGCCGCCCGTGCCGATGACGGCGACGACCAGGGCACCTGTCACGTCGTGGGCCATCGCCGGAGCGTGGGCGACCATGTCGCCGGACTCGTGCCAGTGTGTGCCGGAGACGTTCTTGTCCCGGTCGGGCATCGAGACGACGAGTCGGCCGCGGCTGCCCCGGTGGGCCAGGAAGGCTTCGCGGGCACCCCGCTCCGGAGCCCACAGCGCGGCCACCGCGCCCGTGCCGCCATGGCCGCCGAGTCCGGCGCCGGAGCCGGGCCAGCGGCCGTCGGCGTGCTGGCGGTAGGCCATGACCTGCTGGGTGCCGGCTTCCCGGAAGTACAGGCAGGTGCGGCCGCCGCCCGAGTCGACGGCGGAGATGCCGCCGGTGGCGGGACGGCCCGTCTGCAGGGTGTCGTCGAGGAGGAAGGCGCCGCCGGGTTCGGCCTGATGCCAGCGCCACACCGTGTTCTTGCCCGGCACGTACAGCTCGACCGTGCCGCGCTCGGTGGTCAGGGCCGTGCCCGCGTCCTGGACGAACCGTCCGCCGATGTTCTCCCAGGGGCTCCAGGTGCCGTCGGTGTCCCGGCGGCGCACGCTGATGCCCTGGTCGAAGTTGCGGACGAAGACGTACAGGCGTCCGGCCGTGTCGACGGCGGCGGACGGCACGCCCGCCTCTCGCTGGCGGCGGCCGTCGCCGTGCGCCCAGTCGGGGTTCTCCAGGGTCTGCCAGCCGCTGAAGCCGTTGCCGCCGGGGTCCTGGACCGTGTGCACGACGTCGACGGTGACCCCGCCGCCCACGACCTGCTGGCGGCGCAGGCCGACGAGTTCGGCGGGGCCGCCGGGCGACCCGGTGACAGCGAGAGTGGAGGCGATCCAGCCGTCGCCGAGGACGAAGGGGCCCTTCCACTCGCCGTCGCCCGGGCTGGTCTCCGTCCAGAACGCGAGCCGTCCGGCCAGCACCCCGAACGCGTTGAGCCGCCCGCCGGGCCCGAGGCGCAGCCAGTCGGTGGCGGGCGAGTAGCGGTAGGCGACGCTCATCATGTGCGTGCTGCGGTACGGGTCGGGGCCCAACTGCCGGTCCCCGCAGGTCTGGCAGGTGCCGTGCGGGCAGGCCGAGGGGGCGTCGAGACCGCCGTACGTGGCCAGGTACTCGGCCTTCTCCGCCGCCGCCGCGGAGTCGAGGTTGTGGCCCCAGAAACGGTTGGCGTACGCGCGGTAGTGCTCGACGACCGGGTTGTGGCCGGCCTCCCGGTGCCGGGCGAGGGCGGCCAGCGCGAACTGTGCCGCGGTCGTGTGGTCGACGTGGTCCGAGCAGACGAACTCCTCACGGCCGCCGTCGTGTTCGGGGTCCGGATCCATCGTGCGCACCGTCGTGGGACAGAAGTGGCCGAGCAGCGCGGTCAGGCCGTCGATCACCTGCTCGCGGGTGATGTGCTGGACCTGGCCGACGGTGCAGCCGTGGACCGGCAGCGTGGCCTGGGTGCGCAGGGCGCCCTCCCACAGGTCGTGCAGGCGGGTGCGGGTGCCGCGCTCGGTGGGGGCGCCCTGGTGCAACTGAAGGAAGTAGAGGCTCACCGAGTCGTGGTCGACCAGGGTGAACCGCTCGGCGGCGAATCCGGGGACGAGATCGACGGGTTCGCGCTGCCAGGGGTGATCGCGGTCGCCGGTGGCCATCCGGGCGTACGCGGACCGCAGTCCGCAGCCGCGCTCGGTGCTGTAGCGGGCGAAGTCCGGTGGTACGGCGGCGCGTTGGGACTCGTTGGTGTCGACGTTGATGCCGTCGCCCTCGCCCGCGGTGACGACCACCG
The DNA here is from genome assembly GCF_048158785.1 of Streptomyces colwelliae. NCBI lineage: Bacteria > Bacillati > Actinomycetota > Actinomycetes > Kitasatosporales > Streptomycetaceae > Streptomyces > Streptomyces colwelliae. Next base: position 9,543 of record NZ_JBLTJC010000043.1, read on the forward strand.
TGGTGATCCGGTCACCGTCCTGGAGAGAGCGGACGAGGTCGGGGTTCATGAAGTACAGGTCGTCGTCCTGGTGGGCGACGATGTGCAGAACGGATCGGGCTGTCGCGGTCATCGGGCCTCCTGGGCCGTCGCGGTCGGAAGGGTTCATCGGTCCACCACGTTCATGGCCATCGCACCCGAGGCCGAGCAGTAGGGCCGCACCCACACGGGGCGGGCCGGGTGGACGACGGCGTACGGGGAGGCCTCGTCCCCGACGAGCGGAACGGAAGGGTAGACGTAGGCACCCTTGACGTCGGGGAAGTCCTCCAGCAGATGGCAGACGCGTACCTTGCGGCGGTCGTAGGGATCGGGCTGAAGCCACCAGTCCCAGTCCTCCCAGCGCTCCAGGCGGTGGTCGACGACCCGGCGCAACGGCACTTCGGCCCGGAACGCCTGGCTGCCGAGGACCTCGACGGGCGTGGCGAAGCTCTTCGCGTGCCGCCCGCGGCGGCTGACGATGAACAGCGCGCCCGGCTCGATCCAGCGTCCACCGGTGAGCACGCCCCGTACCGTGACGGCGCCGTCGGCCGCCTCGACCCGGGTGCACTCGGCGTGTTCCTCGCGCAGGACCGTGCGCAGCATCAGTCGGCCGTTGGGCTGGGCGTAGGGGAGGTTCCAGCCGAGCCGGCCGGCCGGCGGGCGGGCCACCAGCCGGGCGCGGGCGTCGATGAGGGCTCGGGTGTCACGGACGCCGGCCTTCATGTGGACGAACGGGGCCTTGGAGGCGTTCATGGTCACCTGCCAGCGCCCGTCACCGAGTTCGTCGAGGGCGGACGGAGTGAGGACGGCGGTGTAGCGGATGCCGCCGTTGTCCAGATCCTTGCGGGAGGTGCGCAGCGGGAGGTCGGGGCGGCGGTTGCCGTCCGACGGCTTGTGGCGCAGCACGAACTGCCAGCGCCGGCGGCCCTCTTCGGGACCGTCGGCCGAGAAGCGCAGGAAACCCGCGCCGTCGGCGGTGACGTCCGCGGTGGCCGTGCCGAGGGAGACGGGCGGCATGGCGAGCCGGTCGGCGCCTCCCTTGCGGGCACCTGCCGGGGCTCGGTAGCCGCGGTGGACGGTGGCACGACGACGGGCGGCGTCCTCGAAGAGCTCCAGATAGCGGTCGGCCACGGCCGCGGGGTCGTAGCGGGTGGCGTTGCGCAGTGCGGCGGCCCCCATCGCGCGGCGCAGTCCGTCGTCGGCCATGAGGCGGCGCAGGCCCCAGGCGATGCCCTCGACATCGCCGTTGGGGACGAGGAAGCCGTCCTCACCGTCGCGGAGGATCTCCCTGGGGCCGACGGGGCAGTCGGTGGAGACCACGGGCAGGCCGCAGCGCATGGCCTCGACCAGGGTCATGCCGAAGGACTCGGCGCTCGACGTGACGGCGGCGATGGAGCCCTTGGCCCATTCGGACTCGATCGGTGAGAAGCCGCCCATGAGCAACGCCCGTCCGGCGAGACCGAGTTCGCTGACGAGGGCGCGCAGTTTCCCGGCCTCGCCGCCGTCGCCGTAGATGCGCAGCTGCCAGTCGGGGAACTCCTCGGCCAGTCGGCCGAAGGCGCGGATCAGGAGGTCGTAGCGCTTGATGTGGTGCATGCGGCCCGCGCTGACGACGACCTTGCGGGAGCAGTCGGAGGGCTCGACGAGCGGCTCCGGCACACTGTTGGGGATGCCGACGACCGGGATGCCGGGGATCGGGGTGTGCTCCAGGAAGGAGTGGGCGTCGGCCTCGGTGACCGTGGTGATGGCGTCGAGACGCGGGTAGACGCGGGCCATCTCCTCTCGTACCGCCGGCGGGATGGCCAGGTGGGTCATGTGCTCCTGGGCGACCCGCAGGGCGCCGTCCCGGGTGTGGGCGGCGACGAAGAGGTTGAGGCTGGGGCGGGTGCCGACCACCACGTCGGCGGAGGTTCGTTGCAGGTCACGGATGATGCGCTCGTCGGTGAACCTGCTGTACTGGGCGTAGAACTCCTCCTGGCGTGGGACGACTTCGCTGGGTACGCCGCCGGCGGCGGCCCCGCGGTCGGAGGACCCGGGGCGCAGGTCCACGAGGGCGCGGACCGCGATGCGCGGGGAGATCTCGAACTTGGGCATCGTGGCACGCCGGAACACCGAGACGATCTCCACCTCGTGGTGGACGGCGAGCGCCTCGGCCAGGTTGATGACCGTGCGGTTGGTGCCGCCGATGCCGTAGATGTTGTTGATCAGGAACGAGATCTTCACCGGGCCGCGCGCTCCTTGCGCTCGAAGGGACTCGGCACCGGGTAGTAGGCGCGCAGGAACGTCTTGAGCATCTCCGTCTGCCGGTCGACGTCGTGGCCGTCGGAGAGGGTGTCGTTGATGCAGAACGCCTGCCGGTCACGGCGGGCCAGCAGGATGCCGAGCCGGCGCTGGATCTCGGGCTTGGCCAGGTCGAGATAGGCGAAGGTGATGGTGGACGGCACGGCTCTGCCGGTGAAGTAGGCGTAGTAGTGGTAGAGCGAGGACGGGATGGAGATGTCGTCGGCGCTGCGGAACCGGCTGTGCGAGGTCTGCCGGTGCTCCTCGGCGAACTCGCGCTCGATCTCCTCCAGGACACTGCGGCGCAGGGCGTAGGGGGCATGGCGGAGTTTCTGCACGATGGCGGTGCCGAAGTGCTTCTGGAGCAGGCGTCGGTTGTTCTTGCCGGCCGCGTCGACCGGGCGGTCCACGGGGCTGGGGTCCCAGCGGGGCACCTGGGACGGGGAGAAGAAGGTGCGGGTCATTCCGTTGGACAGGAAGAAGTCCTGGGGGGTGACGGGGCTGCCCAGGAACATGTCGTCGTTGAAGTACAGGAAGTGCTCCGACAGGCCCTTGATGTGGTGGAGCCGGCTCTCGATGGCATGCGAGTTGAAGGTGGGCAGCGCGGCCGGGTCGCCGAAGATCTCCGAGTGGTCGACGACGGTGATGCGCGGGTGGGTCTCGTTGAGCCAGGACGGGCGCTGACGGTCCGTCACCAGGTGGACGTGGCGCACCCAGGGGGCGTTCTGCTCCAACGCCCGCAGGGAGTAACGGAGTTCGTCGCGGCTGATGTAGCGGGCCGCGTTGGCGGACTCGCTGTGGTAGCCGTGCTCGCCGTAGGCGCCGCGCCGGCGTTGCCAGTTGGGGTCGCTGCCGTCGACCCAGGTGTAGACGACGTCGATCGGGAAGCGCACGTCCTCGGGCAGCGGGTCGGCACAGGGCCGGATGGTGCGGACGGAGCGGGTGCGGCGGGTGTGCAGGGCCGCGAAGCCGGTGAGCCTGCTGACCGGGACGGCGACCCGGGGCTCGTCGAGGGCGACGTCCTCGGTCACCCGGTTGGGGCGGGGGGCCAGCAGGCGTCCTTCCTCGGGCCGCCAGAACTCGATGTCGCAGCCGTGCTCCAGGCCGAGGACCAGAGAGCCGGCGAGGTCGCTCCACACCATGCCGACGCGGAGCACGGCGGCCTGGTGGGCCAGGTCCCGGCCGCGCCGTGAGCCGGCCAGCACGGTGCGGCCCTGCGCGGCGGCGCCCCGGCAGGCCCGCAGGTAGACGGGACTGCGGTCGGAGCAGCTCGCCAGTACCTGCTCCACCCGGTGCCGGTCGGGCTCGGCGACGGCGAGGCAGGAGCGGAACTCGGAGGTGCCGCGCACGGCGAAGTAGTCGACGCCGGCCTCCTCCAGAGCGGTGACGACGAGTTCGAGGTTGGCCTCGCGCAGTCCGAGCGGCGACACGGTCGGCCGGACCAGGGCGATCCGCGCTCCGTGTCCGGCGAGGGCCGCGAGGTGCTCGCCCGGGCCGAACAGATGCGGCCAACGCCGGCGGGCCCGTATGCCCCGCACCATGCGGGAGCCCAGGTTGACGGTGTGCAGTCGACGCAGCAGCCCCTTCAGGGCCATGCGCAGCCGCAGCGGGACACGGCGGGCGATACGGCGTCTGAGGCCTCTGGGGACAAGGGTGCGGTACGCCCCGACCGCCGCGGAGGCCTCGGGGTTGCCCATGCTCACGGCTGGTTGTCCGCCTCGTCTGTGTGGTGGTCGCCCTCGAAGACGCTCGGGACGGGGAAGTAGCGGTGCAGGAACCGCACGACGGCCCTGGTGCCGCCGCGGGCACGCGCGTCGTCGGTGCCGAGGCCGAACAGCTGGAGCTGCTGGGTGTCGCGGCGTACGAGGAGCCGGTCCAGGTGGGTGCCGATTCCGGGGAGCGCGGCGTGCAGCGCCACGAAAGGCTCGCCCGAGGGGTCGGCCAGGCCGGTGGTGTGGCCGAGGTGGTGGACCACACCGTCCAGGGGATGTGTGCCGAGCACGGCGGGCAGCCGCTGCGCGTCGTCGAGCGGCAGCGGCGCGGTACCGGACCCGGCGAGCCTGGCCAGCGTCTCGACGCGGTATGGCTGCGGGCCGTGCGCGTAGCCGTGGGAGGCGACCCGGCTGGTGGCCGAGTACGCGGTGCGGGTCCACGGGGCGAAGGACTCCTGGGCGTTCCAGGGGCCGCGCCGGGGGCGGGTCGTACCGTTCGGGGTGAAGTAGTCGAAGGCGCGGACGGGCCTGCCGAGCAGGGCCCCGGGGCGCAGCAGCAGGAAGTGCTCGGCGAGGTCGGGCAGTTGGTGCAGGTGCCACTCGGCGCCAGGCCTGGCGCGGACCACGGTGAGCCGGTCGTCGGCCGCGAGCCAGGCCGGCGGCTCCGCCTCGGCGACCACGTGGACGACGTCCGTCCAGGGCGCGTACTGGTGCAGGGAGCGCAGCGCGGCGCGCAGCAGTACCTCGCCCCAGGGCGTGGGGTGCTGCCACAGCAGGACCGCGTCCACCGGGAAGGTGATCTCTTCGAGCCGTACGACGTCGAAGTTCTCCAGCGTTATCGTCGGCTCCATGTCGCCGTCGGTGTCGCAGTAGCCGGACAGCCGGTCGATGCCGATCTCGATGCCGGGTGCGTCGCTGGGCACCGTGCGCTGGACCCGGTTGGGGCGTGGCCCGACCAGCCGTTCCACCGGCAGGTCGGTGTTGGTGGTCCAGAACTCGATCTCGATGCCCTGGTCCTCCCCCACCCAGAGGTTCTCGGTGGGCTCGGTGCGCAGCCAGGTCAGGCGGATCACCTTGGCCTTGGCGTAGTGCTTCCACGCCTTCACATGGCTGCCAGGGATCTCCTGGGTGTCGTTCTGGGCGGGCGACACGGAGACGACGTAGCCGGTCTGCTCCTCCAGCAACGCGCGTAGCACGCGGCGGACAGCGCCCTTGTCCTTGTGGTCGACGGCCAGGCTGATCCGTCGGTCGTCGAGCGCCGGGACCGCGAACCAGGGAATGTCCGCGGCGTCGAGGGCGTAGGTGACCATGTCGTGGTCGAGCCGGCGGGCCAGGTCGAGGGTGAGGCCGGTGTGCACGTGGCCGACCCGGCCGTCGGGTGCCTGGGTACGGCGCTCGGAGCGGCCGAGTTCCACCCTGCGCACCTGGCGCAGGGCGCGCCGGTGCAGCCGCGCCTCACGGCGGCTCAGGGTGCGGGCGAGCTGCCGTTTGACCTTGCGCCGTACCCGCACCGGCACGGTGGTCGCGGCGGCGGAGCGCACGGGCTGGGGAACGAGGCGTTTGTAGACGTTGACCGCGGAGCTCATGGACGTCGGGTCCGACACGTCACGAACTCCGTTTCATCTCTCGTGGGGGCTTGGGGTGGGGAAGTAGGCGTTGAGGAAGCCGTCCAGCAGTTCCTGCTGCGCCTCGATGTCCTCCGGTGTCGAGAAGGCGTCGTTGAGACAGAAGGAGTCCTGGTCCCGGCCGTCGAGCAGCCGTTGCAGCCGGTCCGCCAGGTCCGGCACGGCCAGCTGGAGGTAGGTGAAGGGCATCGATCCCGGTTGCCCCCGGCCGGTCAGTGCCGCGTAGTAGAGCGCGAAGGACGAGGTCGGCGACAGATCGGTCATGGCGCGGAACCTGCTGGCCGATGTCCGCGCCCAGGCTTCGGGGAAGTCGCGCTCGGCCTCTTCCATCGCGGAGCGCCGCAGGGCGTACGGGATGTGTTCCATCGGCTGGGTGATCACTCGGCCGAAACGTTCCAGCAACAGGGCGCGGTTGTTCTTGCACGCGGCGTCGACCGGGGTGTCGGTATCCGCGACGGGACCCTGCGGGATGCGGTTGCGCGAGGGGAAGTAGCGGGCCGTCCCGCTCGGCGTGAAGAAGGCGTGCGGGGCCACCGGGCGGCCCATGAACATGTCGTCGTTGAAGTACAGGAAGTGTTCGGCCAGGCCCTCGATGTGGTGCAGCTGGCTCTCGATCGAGTGCGAGTTGAAGGTCGGCAGATCGGCCGGGTCGCGGAAGATCTCCCGGTGGGTGGCGATGCGCAGTCCGGGCAGGTCCTCGCGCAGCCAGGGCGGGACCTGGTCGTCGGTGACGATGTAGACGTTGCGGATCCACGGCGCGAACAGGTGCAGCGAGCGCACCGAGTAGCGCAGTTCGTCGCGGCTGATGAAGCGGGCGTCGCTCGCGGACTCGGCGTGGTAAGCCTCACCCTTCGCCTGCGCCTTGCGCTGCTGCCAGGACGGGTCGTCGCCGTCGACCCAGGTGTAGACGGCGTCGACGGGGAACGCGATGTCGTCGGCGCAGTTCACCAGGAACTCCGGGCGGGTGGCGAGCGCGGGCGCGAGGTGGCCCGGGGTCCAGTCCGAGACGAACCGGCTGAACAGGCGGGCCGCGCCGAGAACGCCCGCGCCGTCCGCGGCGACGGCCCAGGTGGCCCGGTTGGCGCGGGGGGCGACGAGGTGGGTGCCGTGCCGCTGCCAGAACTCGATCGCGCAGCCGTACTCGTGTCCGAGCAGCAGGTGGCGGCCCGGGTCGGTGCGCGACCAGCTGACCTGGAGGACGCGCGCGCCGGCGATGTCGCGCCAGGCCTTGGGGTCGCGCGAGGAGACGGGCTTGGCCGGCCGGGGCGCGTCCGGGTCGATCACCCCGAGGTGCCCCGGGTACTGGCTCAGCCCGCGGAACACCACGGCGAGCACCCGGTCCCGGTCCTCTTCGGCGACGGCGACGACCGTGCCGTGGTCCGAGGTGCCGCGTACGGCGAAGTGGGCGACACCGGCCGAGTCGAGCAGCGCGGTGACCGCGGAGCGGTTGGCCTCGCGGGCCGCCAGCGGGGTCAGGCCCGGCTCGACGTAGACGTCGCCGTGCTCGGCGGTGACCGTGGTGGGACCCGCCGCCACGGGACGCTGTCCTACGACGCCGTCCCGCGCGGGGCGGCCCACCGGGTCCGCCGACTGTCCAAGAGCATGATCGAACACGGTCGTCACGCCGCTCGCCCCCCACGGGCGGACGCACGCAATGGCACAGCCACCCCTCCACGACCACGTAAGACGACGGCAAGCGTGCCGTCGCCCGTTCACACCGAAAATTTAACGTTCACAGGACCGGCACATCATCATCAAGCGCTTACACAGCTGTCAACAAGGGCCGGAAATGACACAGAACACATACAACCCTTACGTCACGTTGAACGTCTGATGACCGGTGGACGACCGTCCACCGCCGCAGACGGGCCCGGTCTCTCCCCCCACTCGTGCCCCGAGCTCACTGGTGACGAGAGAGGACCGAGGCACATGACGCACGCCCTGACGGAGACGGACTCCCCGGGATCGAGGCGCGCGCCGTCCAACCGCCGGGCCAAACCCCCACGCCGGCGCCGTCGCGTGTGGCGCTGGGTCGCGCTGAGTCTCGTCCTGCTGGTGCTGGCCTCGGGCGGCGTCGGCTACTGGCTCTACAGCGACCTGAACGGCAACATCAAGGGCGTCGACCTCGACAAGGCGATCGGTGACGACCGGCCGGAGAAGCTGCCCACCTCGGGACAGAACCTCCTGGTCCTGGGCTCCGACTCGCGGTCCGGCGCCAACGCGTCGCTGGGCACGGGCAATGTCTCCGGGGCGCGCTCCGACACCGCGCTGGTGATCCACGTACCGGAAGGCCGTGCGAAAGCGGTTGCCGTGAGCATCCCGCGCGACACCCTGGTGACGCGTCCCGAGTGCACCGCGAAGGACGGCTCCACGCTGTCCTCGAAGAAGCGCGTGATGTTCAACTCCGTCTACTCGCTCGCCGGTCCCGCCTGTGTGGTCAAGACCGTCGAGCAGATGTCCGGGGTACGGATGGACCACTTCGTAGAGGTCGACTTCGCGGGATTCAAGGGGCTGGTGGACGCGATAGGCGGGGTCACCGTCACCGTCGACCAGGACATCCACGACACGTCCAGCGGCCTGGATCTGACCGCCGGCACACACCGGCTCGACGGCACGCGGTCGTTGCAGTTCGTCCGCACCCGGCACGGCATCGGCGACGGCAGTGACCTCGGACGCATCGGGCTCCAGCAGCAGTTCCTGATCGCGCTGCTGAGCGAGATCAAGAAGCAGGACCTCCTCGGCAGCCCCACCAAGGCGTACAAGATCGCCGACAACCTCACCGAGTCGCTCACCACCGACTCGGGCCTCGCCTCGCTCACCAAGCTCGCCGAGTTCGGACGCAGCATGAACGGCATCGATCCGTCCACCATGGAGACGATCATGCTGCCCGTGCGGTACGACACCCAGGACCCGAACCGCGTCGTGGCCGCGCAACCGCAGGCCGGCCAGTTGTGGCAGGCCCTGCGCAAGGACCAGCGGATTCCCGAGTCGGCGAAGAAGTCGCCGGCGACCGGGGGTTCGTCGTCCTGACGGCGGGCCGACTCGGCGGCCCGGTGCCGCCCGTCGTCAGACGCGGAGCGACGGAGCCAGTGCCAGACCGGGGCCCCCGGTCTGGCGGGCGACGCGCAGAGCGCCGTCGGGGCCGATCACCGCGAGCACGACACGGCCGCTTCCGTCCAGGGCGAGCGCCGGGGCGCCGACGCAGCGCTCACCGGTCGGGGACCACCACAGGCCCGCCTGCTCGTTCTCCGCGCCGAACGCGCTGAGCATGACCTGCCCCTCGTGATCACGGTGGGCCAGCACGGTGCAGTCGTACCCGTCGAGCACCGCACGCACCGCCGTGACGGGATCCGCGGCCGGTACACCGCCGAGGGGGATCACCCAGCCGCCGGGGCGATGGGCGACGAGTTGTCCGCTGTCCTGGTCGGTCCAGTAGTACGTCGCTCTGTCGGGTCCCGTCTCCAGCGCCGTCACCGTGCCCGGAGCCATCCGCAGCGGGATGTTCGGCTCCTGCCGGAAGTCGCCGTCGGCTTCCGCCTGCCGCCACCACATGGCGTCCCGGTCGCCGCCCGCCAGCACCTCGATGCGCCCGGAGGCGTGAGCGACCACGGCCGGTCCGTCCTGGACCCCGCTGCCCTTGAGGTCCTCCCAGGGTTCCCACTTCCCGGTGGCGCCCTCCCGGCGCAGCATCAGTCCGCGCCCCGCGTTGCGCGCGAAGACGTGCACCCGTCCCGACGCGCTGACCGCGGCCGCCGGAACTCCGAACCGGGCCGCCTTCTCCCGGTCCTTGTGCGGATTGCCCAGCGACCGCCACTCCGTGACCGTGCGGCCGGTCTGGTACTGAATGGCGTGGACGATGTCGACGGCGGGCGGCCCGTCGCCCTTGCGGGTCTCACGCCGCCCCAGGAAGTGGACGTAGGCGTCGGCGCCCTGGACCACCGAGACGTGGGTCAGGTCCGGCGCCGGGAAGAAGTCGGGCCCCGTCCAGTGCGGGCCGCCCGGCCGCGTCTCGGTCCAGCGCAGCAGTCCGGCACGCGTGCGGGCGTACGCGGTCAGCCTGCCGTCCTTGCCGAGCACGAGCCAGCGGCCGTCCAGGGTCGCCTCGGCGGTGTACCGCTCCGCCTCCGTGTGTGCGACGACCCTGTCGTCGGTTCTGCGTCGGGCGGCGCCGCGCCCGGATCCGGTCCGCATGACGTGGCCCGCCCCTTCTGTGACGCCCGGCACGTCTGACCTGCCGATTCCCCGAACACCTGTTGCGCGGGGACGCCGAGCGCGCCCCATCATAAGTCGAACATTTGACGAACACGGTGTGACGGCCGTGCGCCTGCCCGGCCCGGACCAGCACGTCTCCCGGGAGGGAGCCGTGACGGCGGGCCGGCCGTGGAGCGACGCGCACGAACCCCGTCAGACCTCCCGCCACGCCTCCAACGCCAGCCCCGCCTCCTCCTTCCGCCGTGTGACGAGCAGTTGACCGGTGGACGGCGACACCGTCGCCGCGGTCACCCGCTCGTCCTCGTCCAGGGTCAGCGACACCTCGGCGTCCGCCGGGAGTTGGGGGCCCGACTCGGTCCACCAGGCGCCGGCCGACTCCTGTTCGGTGGGGTACGCGGCGAAGGCGACCCGGCCGCTGGCCGAGCGCTGGGCGAGCAACGTGCAGTCGTGGCCGTCCAGTTCGCAGCGGACCGCGGAGACCGGGCCGGGGCCGGCGGAGGGCAGGAGGGTGATCGGCTTGGCGCCGGGGCGCCAGGCGCAGAGGTCGCCGGAGTCGTCCGTGTAGTAGAGGGTGGTGCTCTCCGGGGAGGTGGCCAGGGCGCGGAGCGTGCCGGGGCGGATCCTGGCCTCCATCGCCTCCTCCAGCACCGGCTGTTCGCCCGGTTCCAGCTGGCGCCAGTGCAGGATCGCGCCCGGCACCGCCGCGTACAGCTCGACCGTGCCGGACTCCCCCGTCACCGCCGCCAGTTCCTCGTGGACGCCGGTCCCCTTGAGGTCGCGCCACGGGCCCCAGCCGCCCTTCTCCTTCTGGGCCACCATGCTCACCCCGCCCCCGGCATTGCGCACGAAGACATGGGCGCGGCCCTCCGCGTCGACGGCGACCGCCGGTACGCCGGTGCGGTCGCCCTTCTTGTCCGGGTGGCCGATCGGGCTCCAGTCGAGGGCCGCGAGCCGGGGGCGGAAGTGCGTGGAGTGGACCAGCCCCGACTCGTCGGCCCGCGTGGGGCGCCAGGACACCAGGTGGGCGTAACCGTCCGCGCCCTGTCCGACGCCGAGCAGCCCGGGGTGCAGCTTCTGGTCGCCGCCGACCTTGCGCGGGTCGCTCCAGAGGCCGCCGGGGCCGCGTTCCGCCCGGCACAGGACGGCGTCGCCCGAGGGCAGATACACACTGAGCCGGCCGTCACGGCCGCGTATGAGCCAGTCGCCGTTCACCGCTTCACTGTAATTGGGGCGGATGTTTTCACGCCGGGCACCCCCTGCCCGCACCCGCCGGGCACCCCCTCCTCACATGCCCTGGGCACCCCTTGCCCACAACTCCTGAGCACCCCCCGCCCGCATGCGACCCTTGCCCCATGGACGAGGACACTCCCCTGCTCGTGATCGTCGACGGCGCGAACGTCGTCGGGTCGGTGCCCGACGGCTGGTGGCGCGACCGCAAGGGTGCCGCCGAGCGCCTCCGTGACCGGCTCGCGAGCGACGGTCTGCCGGGCCGCACGGACCCCGTGGAACTCGTCCTCGTCGTGGAGGGCGCGGCCCGTGGCGTGGCGTCCGTCCCGGGCGTACGGGTGGACCCGGCACCCGGCAGCGGCGACGACCGGATGGTCGAACTGGTCGCCGAGGCCGACGGCCGCCCGTGCCTGGTGGTCACCGCGGACCGTGAACTGCGGCGCAGGGTCACGGAGTTGGGCGCCGAGGTCACCGGGCCGCGCAGCGTACGCGGCTGACACCCAAGCGAGCGGCCCCGTAAGTCCCCTCCAGTGAGCGGGACTTACGGGGCCGGACGGCCAACTGGCGTGCCTACGAGGCGTTTCCGCTCGGCGGCGCTGCCGACTCGCGGGCCTCCGCCGCCTGTTGCAGGCCCAGGCGGCTGTGCGTGCGGCCGTAGAAGTAGTAGACGAGGAAGCCGATCGCCATCCAGATCGCGAAGCGGAGCCAGGTCTCGGCGGGGAGGTTGAGCATCAGCCAGAGGGAGGCCAGGACCGAGACGATCGGGAGGGCCGGGACCAGGGGGGTGCGGAAGGAGCGGGGCAGGTCCGGGCGCTTGTTCCTGAGGATGACCACGCCGATCGCGACCACGATGAACGCGAACAGCGTGCCGATGTTGACCAGTTCGGCCAGTTCGCTGAGGCTCGTGAAGCCCGAGACGATCGCGATGACCACGCCGAGGAGGATGGTCGGGCGGTACGGCGTGCGGAAGCGCGGGTGGACGTGCGAGAAGAAGCGCGGCAGCAGTCCGTCACGGCTCATCGCGAAGAAGACACGGGCCTGGCCCAGCAGCAGGATCATGCACACCGTCGTCAGGCCGATCGCGGCGCCGAAGCTGATCAGTCCCGCGAACCACGGGTGTCCGGTTGCCTTGAACGCGTCGGCGAGCGGCGCGTCGATCGACAGCGAGCTGTACTTCTGCATGCCGGTCACGACGATCGCGACGGCGACGTACAGCGTGGTGCAGATGACCAGCGAGCCGAGGATGCCGCGCGGCACGTCACGCTTCGGGTTGCGGGTCTCCTCGGCGGCGGTGGCGACGACGTCGAAGCCGATGAAGGCGAAGAAGACCACGGAGGCGGCGGTGAAGATGCCCATGACGCCGAAGTTGGAGGGCGCCCAGCCGAACATCAGCTGGATCAGCGGGGCCTTGAGGTTGCCGCCCGCCTCCACGGCCTGCGACTTGGGGATGAACGGCTTGTAGTTGTCGCCCTTGATGAAGAAGGCGCCGGCGACGATCACCACGAGGACGACGGCGACCTTGATGGCGACGACCACCGAGGTGACCCGCGCGGAGAGCTTCATGCCGAGCACGAGGATCGCGGTGAGGACGAGGACGAGCAGCGCGGCGAGGAGGTCGAAGCCGAAGCCGTCGGCGCCGTCCCGGCCGCTGAGCGCCTCGGGCAGGTGCCAGCCCGCGTTGTCCAGCAGCGAGTGGATGTAGCCGGACCAGCCGACGGCCACCACCGCCGTACCGAGGGCGAGTTCGAGGACCAGGTCCCAGCCGATGATCCAGGCGGGGAACTCACCGAGCGAGGCGTACGAGAAGGTGTACGCGGAGCCCGCGACCGGGACCGTGGACGCGAACTCGGCGTAGCAGAGCGCCGCGAGGGCACAGACGACGCCGGCCACGACGAAGGACAGGGCGACCGCGGGACCGGCGGTGTTCTTGGCGGCCGTGCCGGTGAGGACGAAGATGCCGGTGCCGATGACGACGCCGACGCCGAACACGGTCAGATCCAGCGCCGAGAGGGACTTTCTGAGCGCGTGCTCCGGTTCCTCGGTGTCCTTGATGGACTGTTCGACTCTCTTCGTCCGGAAGAGGGTGCTGCTCACGGGTGTACCTCCCACGCTTGGCGTCCTCGACATGATCGAGAGGGGGCATGGTGCGTATGCCCCGGCGCGAGCGGATTCACGCGAACGGGCTGCTTTCACCACTGCAAAGGGTGGTGGAAGCAGCCCGTCCGGCCGTGTGGCTTCGGTGTCAGTCGCGTGCGGACTCCACCGAGTCGACCTCGGCGGTGGGCCGTTCGAAGCGGCCGTCGAGCTTCGAGACCAGGCCGGTGACCTGGCGGGCGATGTCGGGAGCGGTGAGGCCGATCTCCGTCATCACCTCGGCGCGGGAGGCGTGGTCGAGGAAGCGCGGCGGGATGCCGAAGTCGCGCAGCGGGACGTCGACGCCCGCGTCGCGCAACGCCTGTGCGATCGACGAACCGACGCCGCCGACACGGGAGTTGTCCTCGACGGTGACGACCACGCGGTGCTGCTCCGCGAGCGGGGCCATGGCCTCGTCGACGGGCTTGACCCAGCGCGGGTCGACGACGGTGGTGGTGATGCCCTGCTTGTCGAGGAGGGCGGCGATCTCCAGGCACATGGGCGCCAGGGCGCCGACCGAGACCAGCAGAACGTCCGGGGCGTCGGTGCCGGGCGCGCGCAGCACGTCCATGCCGCCGATGCGGCCCACGGCGGGTACGGCGGGTCCGACGGCGCCCTTGGAGAAGCGGACCACGGTCGGCGCGTCCTCGACCTGGACGGCCTCGCGCAGCTGGGCGCGGACCTGGTCGGCGTCGCGCGGCGCGGCGAGGCGCAGCCCGGGGACGACCTGGAGGATCGACATGTCCCACATGCCGTTGTGGGAGGCGCCGTCGGTGCCGGTGACGCCGGCCCGGTCCAGGACGAAGGTCACCCCGCACTTGTGCAGGGCCACGTCCATCAGCACCTGGTCGAAGGCGCGGTTGAGGAAGGTGGCGTAGACGGCGAAGACGGGGTGCAGTCCGCCGGTGGCGAGGCCGGCCGCGGAGACGGCGGCGTGCTGCTCGGCGATGCCGACGTCGTAGATGCGGTCCGGGAAGGCGTCGGCGAACTTCTTCAGGCCGACGGGCTGGAGCATCGCGGCGGTGATCGCGACGATGTCCTCGCGCTCCTGGCCCAGGGCGACCATCTCGTCGCCGAAGACGGAGGTCCAGTCGGCGCCGGAGGCCTTGATGGGCAGGCCGGTGTCGGGGTGGATGGGGCTGATGCCGTGGAAGCGGTCGGCCTCGTCCTGGAGGGCGGGCTGGTAGCCGCGGCCCTTCTCGGTGAGGCAGTGCACGATGACCGGTCCGCCGAAGCGCTTGGCGCGGGCGAGCGCGGACTCCAGGGCGTCGATGTCATGGCCGTCGACCGGGCCGACGTACTTCAGACCGAGGTCCTCGAACATGCCCTGCGGGGCGATGAAGTCCTTCAGCCCCTTCTTCGCGCCGTGCAGCGTCTCGTAGAGGGGCTTGCCGACGACCGGAGTGCGCTCCAGGAGGTCCTTGCCGCGGGCCAGGAAGCGCTCGTAGCCGTCGGTGGTCCGCAGGGTCGCCAGGTGGTTCGCGAGGCCGCCGATGGTCGGTGCGTAGGAGCGCTCGTTGTCGTTCACGACGATGACGAGCGGGCGGTCCTTGGCGTCGGCGATGTTGTTCAGCGCCTCCCAGGCCATACCGCCGGTCAGCGCGCCGTCACCGATGACGGCGACCACGTGGTCGTCGCGTTTGAGGACCTGGTTGGCCTTGGCGAGGCCGTCGGCCCAGCCGAGGACCGTCGAGGCGTGCGAGTTCTCGATCACGTCGTGCTCGGACTCGGCCTGCGAGGGGTAGCCGGAGAGGCCGCCCTTCATCTTCAGCTTCGAGAAGTCCTGGCGGCCGGTGAGCAGCTTGTGGACGTAGGACTGGTGGCCGGTGTCGAACAGCACCCGGTCCTTCGGCGACTCGAAGACGCGGTGCAGGGCGATGGTCAGCTCGACCACACCGAGGTTCGGGCCGAGGTGGCCGCCGGTCTTGGAGACGGCGTCGACGAGGAAGGTCCGGATCTCCCCGGCCAGCTGGTCCAGCTGCTCCAGGCTGAGCCGGTCCAGATCGCGCGGTCCCCTGATGCGGGTCAGCAGCGGCACCCGTGCCTCCTTGCGAGTAGAGCTGATCGAGCTGTTGCCGGGCTTGTCGAGTCTAATGTTCCGCCTTTGCGGACGGCGCCCGGGCTCTGCGTCATACGTCACGCGATCGGCTGTACCCAAGAACAGCCATTCCTACGACATGACTGTGCCCGGTACCGCGTTCGGTACCGGGCACTGGTCGACAACGCGCAGGTCAGCCGCGACCGGCGGCCTTCTGGCTCTTGCGGGACACGGAGTCGATGACGACCGCGCCGAGCAGGACGCCACCCGTGATCATGTACTGGATCGACGTGTTCATGTTCAGCAGGTCGAGGCCGGTCTGGATCGACTGGATGACGAGCATGCCCAGGAGGGCGGACCAGACGGTGCCGCGCCCGCCGAAGAGGCTCGTACCACCGATGACGGCGGCCGCGATGGCCAGCATCAGGGTGTTGCCGCCACCGGCGTTGAGCGTGGCGCTCTGGGTCTGACCGGCGAAGAACATACCGCCGACCGCCGCGAAGCCGCCGGAGATGGCGAACACGGTGATCCGGATCATGGACACGTTGATACCGGCACGGCGCGCGGCCTCGATACCGCCACCGACCGCGAAGACCTTGCGGCCGTACGGGGTACGACGGAGCACGAAGTCCACGATCACCAGGGACGCGAGGAAGATCACCAGCGAGTTGGAGACACCGGCCGAGGAGTTCAGCACGTACGCGGTGACGAACGCGGCCACGGCGAGCAGGCCGACCCGCAGCCCGATCTCGCTGGTGGGCCGGAACGGCACCCCGGCGGCCTTGCGGCGGCGCTGCTCGACGAGCGAGCCGTAGAGCAGGGAGCCGACGCCGAGGGCGGCCAGGATGTAGGCGCCCGCGATCGACTGGTCCATGAAGAAGGAGCCCTGGCCGAGCAGGTGCACCGGACCCTCGTCCGGGATGTTGATGGTGCCGCTCGAACCGAGCAGCCACAGCATCAGACCGTTCCAGCCGAGGAAGCCGGCCAGGGTGACGACGAACGCCGGTACGCCGATCCTCGCGAAGAAGAAGCCGTGCAGCGCGCCGATCCCGATACCCGTGACGATCGTCAGGACCAGCGCCAGCCAGCCGTTCATCCCGTGGTTGACCACGAAGACGGCGAACAGGGTGGACGCAAGACCGCTGACCGAGCCGACGGACAGGTCGATCTCGCCGAGCAGCAGCACGAAGACCAGGCCGATGGCGAGCATGCCGGTGGCCGACAGGTAGTAGCTGATGTTGGACAGGTTGTCCGCGCTCAGGAACCGGCTGTTCTGCGACTGGAAGATGATGCCGATGACGATCAGGCCGGCGACGACCGGCAGCGAGCCGAGCTCACCGCCCTTGACCTTGCGCTTGAACTCGGTGATGTAGCCCTTGTAGCCCTCTTCGCGGACCAGCAGACGCGGGTCGACGACGGTGGCGGCACCGGCCGCCGCCGTGGGGTCCTCGGTCGGGGCGGCGGTGGTCGGTTCCACCGCGTCCTTCTTCACGGTGCCTGACGTGTCGCTCACTTTGCCGCCTCCGTGCTGCGCACCGCACGACGGGTCACGGCGTTGTCCGTGGCACCGGTGATCGCGGCGATGATCGTTTCCTGACTGGTGTCCTTCACCGGGAAGGAGCCGTTGTTCTTGCCCAGGCGCAGCACGTTGACGGTGTCGGCGACCGCCTTGACGTCGGCCATGTTGTGGCTGATGAGGATGACGCCGAGGTTGCGCTCGCGCAGCCGCTCGACCAGGTCGAGGACCTGGGCGGTCTGCTCGACGCCGAGGGCGGCGGTGGGCTCGTCGAGGATGACGACCTTGGGGTCACCGATCAGCGCGCGGGCGATGGCGACGACCTGTCGCTGACCACCGGAGAGGCTGGCGATCGGGATGCGCACGCTCGGGATGCGGATGGAGAGCGTGCTCAGCAGCTCACGTGAGTTCTTCTCCATCGTGACCTCGTCGATGACCCCGTGGCGCAGCAGCTCGCGCCCGAGGTAGAGGTTGCCGACGACATCGAGGTTGTCGCACAGCGCGAGGTCCTGGTAGACCGTCGCGACGCCGAGTCCCTGGGCGTCGTGCGGCTTGTTGATGCTGACCGGATTGCCCTCCCACTCGATGATTCCCTCATCGATGGGATGCACCCCGGCGATGGTCTTCACCAGGGTGGACTTTCCTGCGCCGTTGTCGCCGACCAGTGCGACGACTTCTCCGGCGTGGACCTCCAGCTCTACTTCGGTGAGGGCCTGCACCGCACCGAATCGCTTGGAGACTCCGCGCAACGCCAGCACGGGCGTAGCGGACACGTTAACCATCTCCTTCGCCGCCTGACCGGCGGGGATGCCGCGCTTGTCAAAAGGCGCGGAGGGTTGTGCCTAGGCACAGATTTACAAGATGAACATGCGCGCGGCCGATGCCAGTTGGCAACGGCTGCGTTCGCACGGGTTCCGATCGGCGCCCGCCCCACAGCGGGGTTTGAGGGTGGGGCGGACGCCGAAGGGGCTTTGTCACCGCTGGGCGGTGGTTACGACAGACCGGCCGCCTTGCACGCCTTGGCGTAGTCGGCGGTGCAGATCTGCGCGACGGTGTAGAGACCGTCCTTGATGACCGTGTCCTTGATGTTGGCCTTGGTGACCGACACCGGGGTCAGCAGCTGCGAGGGCACCTTGTTGCCGGAGCCGCTGGTCTGGGTCGTGGTGGCGAGCGAGGAGATGCTCTTGCCCTGCGCCAGGTCGACGGCGAGGGTGGCGGCCGCCTCGGCCTCCGGCTTGAAGGCCTTGTAGACGGTGCTGGACTGGGTACCGGCGACGATGCGCTGGATACCGGCGAGCTCCGCGTCCTGACCCGTCAGCGGGATGCCGCTGATGCCGGCGCCCTTGAGGGCGGTGGCGATACCGCCGGCCATGCCGTCGTTGGCGGCGTAGACGCCCGCGATGTTCTTGGCGCCGAGCTGGGTGATGGCCGCCGTGACCTTCTGGTTGGCGACGGTGTCCTTCCACAGGCCGGACTGCTCGTAGGCGATGTCGACCTTGCCGTCGAGGGCCTCGTGGGCACCCTTCTTGAACTGCGCGGCGTTCGGGTCGGCGTCGTCACCGTTGATCATGACGATCTTGGACGACTTGGTGGCCTTCGAGCCCAGCGAGGTGAGGAGGGCCTCACCCTGGAGCTTGCCGACCTGCACGTTGTCGAAGGAGACGTACGCGGAGACCGGGCCCTGGGCCAGACGGTCGTACGCGACGACCTTGATGCCCTTGTCCACGGCCTGCTGGATCGAGGACTTGATCGCGGCGGAGTCCTGCGCGCTGACCACGATCACCTTGACGCCCTTGGTGATCATGCTGCTGACCTGCTGGGCCTGGGTGGCCGCGCTGGCGTTCGCGTTGTTGTACTCGACGGTGCAGCCGGAGCAGAGCTCCTTCACCTTCGCCTCGAAGTACGGCTTGTCGAACTTCTCGTACCGAGTGGTGACGCTGTCGGGCAGGAGCAGACCGATCTTGGCGGTGGTGCCGCCCGAGGAGCTGGAGCTGCTGTCGGACTTCTTGTCGTCGCCCGCCTTGCCACAGGCGGCCATGGAAACGGCCATCGTGGTGGCGATGACAGCAACGGCGGCACGACGCATACGCGTGTTCACTTTGAAACCTCCCTGACGAGGCCGCGTCGTTGCGGCCGAGGTGGCTGGAAGTCAACTCGGCCGCGCGTTCGGCGTCAAGAAGTAAATACTTAACGAGATGGCAACGGCGTCGTGCGTTCTCTAAGTGAAGACAGGTGTCGCCGCAGTCAGCGACCCGTCCAAAAGGGTCGAATCGCCCATCTCGCTGAGTGCGAGAGCGAGCGCTCCGAGCACCTCCGCACGGCCTCCAAGTGCCCCCGGGAGAACGGAGAGTTGACGTGCCGCACTCGGGATCGCGTAGCGGCCTACAGACTCCCTGATCGGCCCGAGCACCAGCTCACCGGCCTCGGCGAGATCGCCACCGAGGACCACTCGGCTCGGGTTCAGCAAATTGCAGAGATTGGCGACTCCACTGCCGATGTGTCGGCCGACGTCGGCGATCACCCGACGGCAACCAGGGTCTCCGTCCCGCGCCAGCCGTACGACTCCCTCCATGGTCAGGTCGGTTCCGTGACTGGACTGGAGAAGCGGCAGCACATAGCGCGCGGCCGTGAAGGTCTCCAGGCAGCCCCGGTTCCCGCAACGGCAGACAGGGCCGGACTCATCAAGAGTAATATGCCCGATTTCTCCCGCTGTGCCACCCGGGCCCCGGTAGATCTTGCCGTTGATGACCAGTCCCGCGCCGACCCCGCTCGCGACCTTGATGTACGCCAGGTCCCTGACGCCCCGCCCGCTGCCCCAGACGAGCTCGCCGAGGGCGCCCAGGTTGGCGTCGTTGTCCACGTGCACCGGTACGCCCAGACGGCTGCCCAGCTCCTCCGCGGGTCTGGTGCCGGTCCAGCCCGGGAGGATCGCGGTGGAGCCCAGGGTGCCCGACTCGACGTCGATCGGTCCGGGCACGCCGAGGCCCACCCCGGCGATCTTGGAGCGGTCCACTCCGGTCGCCGTGATCAGCCGGTTGACCAGCTCTTCCGCCCGGTCGAAACCCTGCGTCGAGGAGGCGTCCACATCGACGGGTTCGGACTCCTCGGCCAGCACCTGGTGGGCGAGGTTCCCGACCGCGACGCGCAAATGCGTGTGCCCGAAGTCGACGCCGATGACGATGCCGGCGTCCCCGCTCAGGGAGACGCTGCGGGCCCGGCGGCCGCCCGCCGAGGTCGGCGTGACCTCGACCGTTCCGCCGTCCTTGAGTTCGCGCACGATGTTGGAGACCGTCGCGGCCGACAGGCCCGTCGTCCTCGCGATCTCCGCCTGCGTCAGCGACCCGGCCAACCGCACCGCTCGCACGACCCGTTCGAGATTGGCTCGGTGCAGTGACGACTGCGACCCCGGAGTCTCCACGACGACCTCCTGCGCGCGGGACCGCATCGATGAGGCCCCGTCTATGTCCAACTAGTGAACTCTAAGCTGAGCTGTTCGGGTTGCCTCCCGTCAAGAGGTTGAACCGCATCCGGGTTCCCGGACACATACGTGACCACCGCCCCCGGCCTGCCGGGAGCGGTGTCGGAACGATCACTCTCTGTCGCGTGGTCCAGGAGCGCTACTTCAGCGTCGCCGAGGTCAGACCGGACTGCACCTGGCGCTGGAACGACAGGTAGACGACCAGCATCGGGATCATGGCGATCGTGACACCCGCGAAGAGAACGGGCAGGTCGGAGGCGTAGCCCTGTTGCTGCTGGAGCTGGATGAGCCCCTGGGTGAGGACATAGCGTTCCGGGTCCGAGCCGCTCTGCGGCTGCATCAGGACCGTCGGCAGGATGAACTGGTTCCACTGACCGAGGGTGTTGAAGATGCCGACGCTGATCAATCCGGCTTTCGCCATCGGCAACATCACTTGGAAGAACGTCCGGGTGTGCGAGGCGCCGTCGAGGATGGCCGCCTCGAAGACCGCGGTGGGCAGCGTCCGGAAGAACGCGTGCATGAAGAACACCGTGAACGGCATCGAGTAGGCGATGTAGACCAGGATCAGCCCCTGGTACGTGTTGAGCATGTCGAGGCGCTTGACCATGAAGAACAGCGGGACGAGGGCCAGGAACACCGGGAACATCGCGCCGGCGACGAAGAAGTAGTACAGCAGCCGGTTGCCCCAGAACCGGTAGCGGGCCAGCACGTACGCGGCCATGGAGCCGAACAGCATCGTCAGCGGGACCGAGAACACCAGCACGATCACGGTGTTGAGGAAGTAGTCGCCGATGCCCTTGCTCCAGGCCCGCCGGAACACGTCGAACGACCAGTTCTGCGGCCAGCCGAAGGCCGAGTTGCCGATCTGCACGTCGGTCTTGAACGAACTGAACACCAGCCACAGCAGCGGCAGCACGATCAGCAGGGCCCACAGGGCCAGGAAGCCGTGTGAGAAGGCGTTCAGTACGACGCCCTCGCCGCGCGGCTCACCGGCCCGGGCGCCGGCCTTCCCCACCGACGGCTGCGGCGGGACGGTGCCGCCCGTGGGGGCGGTCTCCTTCAGGGGTGCGCTCATCGTCGTATGTCTCCCGCTCAGAACTCGATGCGCTCACGGCGGGTGGCGCGCAGCGTGACCACGGACAGGACCAGGGTGAGCAGCAGCATGACGACGCCCATCGCGCAGGCGTAGCCGCTCTTGCCGAAGTAGAGGAAGTTGCGCATCATCACGGTCGACATGACGTCGCTGCCGTGGTCGGGACCGCCTCCGTAGGCGCCCATGTTCGAGGTCATGGAGGAGACCAGGACGAACATGTCCATCGCGATGATGCCGAGATACACCCAGGCCGTCTGGACGGTCTCCCAGAGCAGCGGCAGCGTGATCCGGAAGAAGGACTGGGAGCGGCCCGCGCCGTCGATCAGCGCGGCCTCGTAGATGTCGCGCGGAATGGACTGCATGGCCGCGGAGAACAGCACCAGATAGAAGCCGACGCCGTGCCACACCACGACCGCCATCAGCGCCCACAGCACCACGTTGGGCTCGTTGAGCCACTCCACCGGATTGTTGACGTCCACCAGGTGGAGTTTGATCAGGAAACCGTTGAGCAGACCGCCGCCGTCACTGCGGTACACCGCGTTGAACAGCACCGCGAGAATCGCCAGGGACAGGACCTGCGGGAAGAAGTAGACGATTTTGTAGAAACCGGAACCGGCGACTCCCTGCACGCCACCGGCCTTGCTGTGCCCTCCCGCGTTCACCATGAAGGCGAAGAAGAGGGCGAGGAGAATGGTGATCACCGGGATGAACACCAGGAACAGGAGGTTGTGCCAGATGGCCTGCTTGAAGACGTCGTCGTGGATCAGCGTTCGATAGTTGTCCAGTCCGACGAACTTGAAGGTCTGTGACTCGCCTTTCCAGTCGGTCAGCGAATAGCCGAACGTCTGGATGTACGGCCAGATCACGAAGATCAGATAGAGCGCCACGGGAACGAAGAGAAATCCCGTGACGAACCTGTACTGCCCTTTGCGCATTGGCGTTTCCTGCCCCTGGTGTCCCGAGCGTGATCAGGTGGTGCGATCAGGCCTTGTGATCAGGAGTGCACGTTCTTCTTGGACGCCGGGTCCTTGGCCTGCTTGTCGACGGCGGCCTGGCAGCGCTTCAGCCACTCCTTGGGCTGGATGCGCTTGGCCATCAGCTCGTTGGACGCGTTCTGGATGGAGGTGTCCATCTCGCTGTACCAGTCGGGGTACAGGAAGCGGAAGGTGTTGTCACCGGCCGCCTTGGACGCGTCGACCGTGGACTGGGTGCCCGGGCGCAGGGTGACGCTGGAGTCGACACCGTCCTTGAGGATGGTGAGCGAGTTGGCCTCCTTGGCGAAGAGCGTCGACCACTCCTTGGAGAGCATGTGGCGCATGAACTCCTTTGCGCCGGGGAGGTTCTTGGCCTTCGCGGGGATGATGAAGGGCTCGCCGGAGCCGGCCCGGATCGCCTCGAACGGCATCTTGCTGTCGGCCAGCAGCGGCATCGGCAGGAACTTCATGTCGAAGTCCGTCGGCGTCAGCTTGAGCTGCTCGTTCTCCAGCCAGGAACCGCAGGTGATGAACGCGGCCTTGTACTGGTTCCAGCGCGTCTGCGACTCGGTGTGGGTCAGGCCGTTGGTGCCGGGCATCAACAGGCTCTTCTCCACCACCTCGTAGATCGCCTCGACGCCGGCCTGCGCGGCGGCCGAGCCGACGAACGCCTTCGGGTCGAGGTTGTCGATCGCCTTGACGGCGTCGATCCCGCCCTTCTTCGCGATCAGGTCCATGATGGCGACGTTGATGTAGTACGGGTACTTGCCCTGGTGGGCGAGACCCCCGATACCGGCCGCCTTCGCCTTCTGGCACACGGCGATGAACTCGTCCCAGGTCTTCGGCGGGGTCCAGCCCTTCTCCTTGAAGAGCTTGCCGGAGTACCACAACCCCCAGACCGTGTAGATGTAGTTGAGGGCGACGACCTTGCCCTCCTGCACACCCGGGTCGAGGGTGCCGGGGATCAGCAGATCGCGCACCTTCTTGCTCGGGTCGTCGATCGCCGGCGCGTCGAGGACCGGGGAGAGATCGAGCAACTGGCCGTTCTTGTACAGGACGTCGATCTTGATCTGCTGGGCGCCGGAGTCGTCGACGATGTCCGGCGGGTTGCCCGCGTTGAAGCGCGGCTGGAGCTTGCCGGTGATCTCCTGCGTACCGGTATGCGTCGAGCTGACGCCGATCTTCGTCTTGAAGTTGGCTTCCCACGCCTTCGCGTAGTCGTCGCCGTAACCGCCCTTGAAGACGACGACGTCGAGGGTGCTGCCCTTCTTCACACCGAAGGGATTCGACTTCGACGTGGTGCCTTTGGTGCTGTCGTCACTGCTGCTGTCGTCCCCGCCACCGCTGGCACACGCGGACAGGAAACTCATCGTGGGTACGGAGATCAGACCGAGTGCGGCCGACCTCTTGATCAGATCACGGCGGCCGACGCCATTGGAACCGTTGTTCTCGGCGGAAGTGGATCCCATGCTCAAGTCCTCGCCTTCAACAGGACTCAGGCGGTGAACCGGATCCTCCCCGGCACCGCGGTCAGGTCGAGCTTGGTCGTGCAGAGGTACTTCGTGCGTGCTGCTGTGAGAGCGGTGTCGAACGCGACAGGTATAGTCCACTTCCCGCCGACAGAGCAAGATCGAATGCAGGGTAGGTTGTCGGTCTTTTCCGAAGTGAGACCTCGCGGAAATATGAACGCTCTGTGTGTTCGATGCCGGAGAAATCCGCGTTATTGCCCTCGAATGCCTCACTCAACACCCTTGACATCCCTGGCCACTTGACTCCCTACTGTTGCTTGCGCGTCGAATTTGACAACGTTGTCCAACGTGCAGGGAGGATGCTCTCGTATGCATCACAGATGGTGGGGTCCGGCGGCCGTGTCGACCGCCGCACTGGCTTTGCTCGTGGGCTCTCAGGGGGTGGCGGTCGCCCTGCCCGCGAAGGCCCTGGCCGCCGGCGGGGAGTTCGCCTCCTCGTTCGAGACGGGAGATCCGGCGCCCGACTGGCTGAACACGGTCGACACCGCGCCGGACGGCTCCAAGCGGGCCTCGGGCGTCGACGGCGGCTACAGCACCGGCATCCCGGGCAATGTGACCGACCATGTCACCGACGTCCGGGCGAGCGCCGAGAACACGGGCGGCGGCGAGGTGAAGGAGAACCTCGTCGACGGCGAGTCCGGCACCAAGTGGCTGACCTTCGAGTCCACCGGCTGGGTCGAGTTCGACCTCGACAAGCCGGCCAAAATAGTGACGTACGCCCTGACTTCGGCGAACGACTTCGCCGAACGCGATCCGAAGGACTGGACGCTGTCGGGCTCGACGGACGGCAAGGACTGGAAGACCCTGGACACCCGCTCCGGCGAGTCCTTCGCCGACCGGTTCCAGACGAAGTCGTACGACCTCGCCGAGCCGGCCGAGTACCAGCACTTCCGGCTCGACATCACGAAGAACAACGGCGCGAGCGGCATCCTCCAGCTCGCCGACGTCCAGTTCTCGACGGGCGGGAGCACCGCCCCCATCCCCGAGGACATGCTCTCGCTGGTCGACCGGGGCCCCAGCGGCTCCCCCACCGCGAAGGCGGGCGCCGGCTTCACCGGGAAGCGCGCACTGCGCTACGCGGGCCGTCACACGGCGACGGGGCGGGCGTACTCGTACAACAAGGTCTTCGACGTGAACGTGCCGGTCGGCAAGGACACTTCGCTGTCGTACAGGATCTTCCCGCAGATGTCCGACGGCGACCTCGACTACGACGCCACCAACGTCTCCGTCGACCTGGCCTTCACGGACGGCACCTTCCTCAGTGATCTCGGCGCGACGGACTCACACGGCTTCGCGCTGACTCCGCAGGGACAGGGCGCGGCGAAGATCCTCTACGTCAACCAGTGGAACGACGTCCTCTCGCGGATCGGTTCGGTCGCGGCCGGGAAGACCGTCGACCGGATCCTGCTGGACTACGACTCCCCCGGTGGCCCGGCGAAGTTCCGGGGCTGGCTGGACGACGTGAGCCTCAAGACGGTCGCGCCCGAGAAGCCGAAGGCGCATCTGTCCGACTACGCGCTGACCACCCGGGGCACCAACTCCAGCGGCAGCTTCTCTCGCGGCAACAACTTCCCCGCCACGGCGCTGCCGCACGGCTTCAACTTCTGGACGCCGGTGACGAATTCGTCGTCGCTGAGCTGGCTCTACGACTACGCACGCGCGAACAACGACGACAACCTGCCGACGCTCCAGGCGCTCAGCCTGAGCCATGAGCCCAGCCCCTGGATGGGCGACCGGCAGACCTTCCAGGTGATGCCGTCGGCCGCCTCGGGCGCCCCCAACACCTCGCCCACGGCACGGGAGTTGGCGTTCAAGCACGAGAACGAGACCGCGCGCCCGTACTACTACGGCGTCACGTTCGAGAACGGTCTGAAGGCCGAGATGGCCCCGACCGACCACGCGGCCTCGCTGCGCTTCACCTACCCCGGCGACGACGCGAGCGTCATCTTCGACAACGTCACCGAGCAGGCGGGCCTGACCCTCGACAAGACCAACGGGACCGTCACCGGCTACTCGGACGTCAAGTCCGGGCTGTCCACCGGCGCTACGCGGCTCTTCGTCTACGGCACGTTCGACGCGCCGGTGACGGACGGCTCCTCCAGCGGCGTCAAGGGCTATCTGAAGTTCAAGCCGGGCGCCGACCACACGGTCACCCTGCGCCTCGCGACCTCGCTGATCAGCGTCGACCAGGCGAAGGACAACCTGCGCCAGGAGATCCCGGACGGCACCTCGTTCGACACGGTCAAGCAGCAGGCCCAGAAGGTGTGGGACAAGCTGCTCGGCAAGGTCGAGGTGGAGGGCGCGACGCCCGAGCAGCTGACAACCCTGTACTCCAGCATGTACCGGCTGTACCTCTACCCCAACTCCGGCTTCGAGAAGGTCGGTTCGACGTACCAGTACGCGTCACCGTTCTCCCCGATGACGAGCCAGGACACCCCGACCCACACCGGCGCGAAGATCGTCGACGGCAAGGTGTACGTCAACAACGGCTTCTGGGACACGTATCGGACGACCTGGCCGGCGTACTCGTTCCTGACGCCCAGTCAGGCGGGTGAGATGGTCGACGGGTTCGTGCAGCAGTACAAGGACGGCGGCTGGACCTCGCGCTGGTCCTCGCCCGGCTACGCGGACCTGATGACCGGCACGTCCTCGGACGTCGCGTTCGCGGACGCGTACGTCAAGGGCGTGAAGTTCGACGCCAAGTCGGCCTACGACGCGGCCGTGAAGAACGCGACCGTCGTCCCGCCCGCCTCCGGTGTCGGCCGCAAGGGAATGACCACCTCGCCCTTCCTCGGCTACACGAGCACCGACACCAACGAGGGCTTCTCCTGGGCGATGGAGGGCTACAACAACGACTACGGCATCGCGCAGATGGGCCTGGCCCTCTACAAGAAGACCGGCGAGAAGCACTACAAGGAGGAGTCCGAGTACTTCCTCAACCGCGCCCAGGACTACGTGAACCTGTTCGACAAGCAGGCCGGGTTCTTCCAGGGCAAGGACGCCAAGGGCAACTGGCGGGTGGACTCGGCGAGTTACGACCCGAAGGTCTGGGGCTACGACTACACGGAGACCGACGGCTGGGGCTACGCCTTCACCGCCCCGCAGGACAGCCGGGGCCTCGCCAACCTGTACGGCGGCCAGCAGGCCCTCGGGGACAAGCTCGACCAGTACTTCAGCACCCCGGAGACCGCCTCGCCCGACAACGCCGGTTCCTACGGCGGGGTCATCCACGAGATGACGGAGGCGCGGGACGTCCGCATGGGCCAGTACGGGCACTCCAACCAGGTCGCCCACCACGTCACCTACATGTACGACGCGGCCGGCGAGCCCTGGAAGGCTCAGAAGGACGTGCGGGAGGTGCTGTCGCGGCTCTACACCGGCAGCGAGATCGGGCAGGGCTACCACGGCGACGAGGACAACGGCGAGCAGTCGGCGTGGTACCTCTTCTCCGCGCTCGGCTTCTACCCGCTGGTGATGGGCAGCGGCGAATACGCCATCGGCTCCCCGCTGTTCACCAAGGCGACCGTCCACCTGGAGAACGGCAAGGACCTCGTCGTCAAGGCGCCGAAGAACAGCACGAAGAACATCTACGTGCAGGGTCTGAAGGTCAACGGCCAGAACTGGACGAAGACCTCACTCCCCCACTCGCTGCTGGAGAAGGGCGGAGTGCTGGACTTCTCCATGGGCTCCAAGCCCTCGTCGTGGGGCAGCGGCAAGAACGCGGCGCCGGTGTCGATCACCAAGAACGACAAGGTGCCGACGCCCCGGTCCGACCAACTCGCGGGTGTCGGGGCCCTGTTCGACAACACGTCGGCCACGGAGACGACGGTGACCTCGGTGGACCTGCCGGTCACGAAGGCCACCAAGGGCGTCCAGTACACGATGACGTCGTCGAAGGACCACACGCAGGCACCGACCGGCTGGACCCTCCAGGGCTCGACCGACGGCACCACGTGGAAGACACTCGACAAGCGCTCCGGCGAGTCCTTCACCTGGGACAGGCAGACGCGTGTCTTCTCGGTCAAGTCACCTGGTTCGTACGGGCATTACCGCCTGGTGCTGACCGGCTCGTCGACCCTCGCGGAGGTGGAACTGCTCGGCTGAGGGCCGCTCACGGCACGGGGAGGCGGGGCAGCAGCCGGCGCAACGCCTCCGCGTGCTGGTGGACCCGTTTCAGCACGCCTCTTCTGGTCGACGCGAAGACGGGGACGTCCTGGGCCGGGCCGCACGCGGCGGCCGTGTACAGGTCGTCGAGCCACGCCCCCCTCCCCCTGGTGCCGTCCGGCGCCAGGGGGATCAGTCGTGTCAGGACCTCCGATTCGGCGCCGCCCAGGAACCAGACGCGCACCATCAGGTCGGCGCGCAGATAACGCAGGCCGCCGTCTATGTCCTCGGGCGGCGCGAAGCCCTCGTCCCCCACCAGGAACGCGAAGGCCGTGCGCGCCTCGGCCCGGAACTCCTCGGGCATTTGCGGCCGTTTCACCATCTGCGGATGCTCGCACGCGCCGATGTGCCCCCGCCACCGGAACGGGCGAGGGCACATATTGTGGACGTCAGTTCACCGCAAGGGTGAACACATGGAGATCCGGGTCGTCCGGAAGTGTCACGCTCTTGATGGTCTTGCCCGTGGGCGCCGCGAACGGCTTGGTGGCGAACACATAAGTGGCTACCGGGTCTTTGTCCGCACCCGCGACATTGCGGTACGCGGTCCTGGCGACGACCACGTTGCCGTACTGCACGGTGCCGCCGCCCCCGCCGACCGTCCAGTCCGTGAAGGACAGGTCGATCGCGTCGGTGCTGCCGTCGGTGTAGGTGACGGTCGCCTTCGTCTGCTGGTTGCCGTTGACCGCGCTGCCGACGAACGACAAGGTGCTTGCGGGCTGCGGGAGTTGGACGGTCTGACCGGCCGCCGAGACGTTGTCCGGGCGCCCGTTCGGCGAGCCCGGCCAGGTGAAGCCGAGGCCGTCCACCGTGCCCGTGCCGCCCGGGGTGAGCCCGGCCGCCGCGAGCGCCTGGAGGGAGTAGCTCCAGCCGCCCCCGTCGTAGTCCGCCTCGTCGTGCTCGCCGGTGTCGTCGGAGACCCCGGTGTTGTTGTAGGCGGCGAGGAGGGTGCCGGGCGCGGCCACGGTCAGGGACACCGGCTGCTCGTACGACGTGTCGCCCGAGGTGACGGTGACCTTCACGTCGTAGAAGCCCTGCTGGACGTCGTCGGCGGCGGTGAGGGTGATGTCCTGGGAGCCGTCGACGACCGTTCCCTGGGCGGGAGTCGCCGTGACTCCGGTGGGTGTCTCGACGCTGTAGCGGACCTCGGGTCCGGTGCCGCCGCTCAGGGACAGGGCCTTGATGTTCACCTTCGTGCTGTCACCAGGCGCGAGGGTCGCGGCGGTCGGGCCGACACCGATCTGGTACGGCTGTTCACCGGTCCGGAAGGACGGCGGGGCATCGGCCGGGGCGCTGCCCCAGGTGCGGTTCGGGGTCGTGGAGAGGGTGTAGTCGAGGGTGCCGCCGTTCTTGACGAGGGAGGACGAGAGCCAAGGCTGTTGCGTGCTACGGCCGTTGACCTTCAGGGACTGGATGTACGGGGCGTCGGTCGCGGCGCCCTTCGCGTTGATCGAGATGTCGTTGCCCTGCGGGCGCTTGATCTCGATGCGCTCGAACAGCGGGGAAGCGAGGGTGAGTTCGGCACGGGAGGGGACCTGGGGGTACATGCCGAGGGCGGAGAAGACGTACCAGGACGACATCTCGCCGAGGTCGTCGTTGCCGGGGATGCCGGCCGGGTCGGTCGTCCAGAGCTGCTTCATGGCCGCCCTGACCGTCTCCTGGGTCTTGTAGGGCGCGCCCGCGTAGTCGTAGAGGTAGGGCACGTTGACGGACGGCTCGTTGTCCAGCTCGGACTTGTCGCCGCCGCTGCCCGTGAAGGACCAACTCCCGTCCGCCTCATGGAAGAAGGAGTCGAGGCGCGCGAGGGCCTTGTCGGTGCCGCCCATCGCCGCGAAGAGGCCGGCCGGGTTGTGCTGGACCATCCAGGTGTACTGGGCGGCCGTGCCCTCCACGAAGCCGTTGCCGGTGCCCGGGGTGAAGCCGGTGACCCAACTGCCGTCCGCCTTGCGGTTGGCGATGTAGCCGCCGGTGGGGTCGGCGGCGATGTTGAAGTTATTCTGCCACCACTGGGCGCGCTTGGCGAAGTCGGCCGCGGTGCTCTTCTTCCCTGCCGCCGTGGCGAGTTGGGAGAGCGCGAAGTCCGCCGTGGACATTTCCAGCGTCTCGGCGGCGCCGCCCCAGGCGTTGGAGACGGACGGCATGTAGTGCAGGTTCAAGTACTTGTCCAGGGAGGGGCGTTGGCCCACCGAGAGCACGGGCTTGCCCGAGGAGGAAAGGTCCTGTGCGGTGGGTACGGTCGCCGCCTGGACGAGGGAGGCGAGGGCCCCCTTCAGGTCGAAGTCGGTGCCGCCGAAGGCGCGGATGCCGGCCAGGGCGGTGGGTGAGGGGTCGCCGTTCATGACGTGGGTGCCGCTCGCGCCGTGCAGCCAGCGGTCCCAGACTCCCCCGTTCTGCTGGGCGAGTTCGTAGAGGGACTGGGCGATGTCCGAGCCCGTGCGGGGGCTGAGGAGGGTGAGCAGTTGGACCTGCGACCGGTAGATGTCCCAGCCGGAGAAGGTGCCGTACTGCGCTTGATGGCCCCGACTGACCTTGTGCACCTTGCCGTCGCTGCCCGTGTAGCTGCGGTCGGCGTCGCTGATGACGTTCGGGTGCAGGAGGGAGTGGTAGAGCGCGGTGTAGAAGGTGGTGCGCTCGGGGTCGGTGCCGCCGCCGACCTTGATCGCGCCGAGTTGGTCGCGCCAGGCGCGGTGGGCCGCGTCCTCGACGGCGTCGAAGGTACGGGACGGCGGGTTCTCCGCCTTGAGGTTGGCCGTGGCGCCGGCCTGACTGACGTACGAGACACCGACCTTGACGCCGACCGGGCCGGTGCCGGGCTCGAACTCGACGTAGCCGCCCGCGCCCTTGCCCGCGACGGGACGGCCGCCGGTGGCGAAGCCGCCCGTGCCGCCGGTCGCGCTCGTCGAACCCGGGGTCAGCTTGTCGTCCCGCCAGGTGCCGGTGGTCTTGAAGGCGCGGTCGAAGGTGGCGGTGAAGTACAGGGTGTAGTAGGCGCGTTGGCCCTCGGGGTCGAGGTAGCCGCAGAAGTTGCCGGAGGTGACCGAGCCGGAGACCGTGCGGGTGGCCGGGTCGATGGTGACCGACGAATCGGTGGAGCCCACCTCGGAGTTGGCGGTGCGGATCAGGAGTGAGGCGGGCTTGTCGGCCGGGTAGGTGAAGCGGCCGGAGCCGGTGCGGGCCGTCGCCGTGAGGTCGGCGGTGACGCCGGAGGCGAGGCCCACCTTGTAGTGGCCGGGTTCCGCGGTCTCGTCGGTGTGGCTGAAGTCGGAGGCGTAGACGGCGTCCTTGGTGTCGCTCGCCGGGGAGGAGGTGACCTCACCGGCGTACGGGTAGAACGGGATGTCCCCGCTGCCGCCCGCGCAGCCCGTGCCGGACATGTGGGTCAGGCTGAAGCCGCGGATACGGGTGGCGTCGTACTGGTAACCGCCTGGTGCGGCGGTGCTGGTTGCGCTGCCTCTGGTGTTCTCCGGGCTCCAGGAGAGCATGCCGAAGGGCACGACGGCGCCCGGGAAGACGTTGCCGCCGTTCTTGGTGCCGATCAGCGGATCGACGTAGACGCTGGGGTCCTTGACGAGTTGCGGTGGGGCGGCGGTCGCCGCCAGGGCGGGGGTGGCACCGCCGACCGCGAGTGCGGCGGCCAGTGCCGCGGCAGGCAAAGTTCGCCCACCAAGGAGCGGCGTCCGGTGCGTGCTCTCGGCGTGCCGGCCGGAAGCCCTCGTACTGGACGTACTTGGGCTTTCGGCCGGTGCGGCGAGAGTGCGTGCCGGACGTCGCGACGGGGCGGACATTGCCTGTCGCAGCACTGGCATTAGGGACATGGGACGGAAACGCATGACGCGGCCCCTCCTCCTTCGGACGGGTCGCGCACCACAGGTCGCACAAGCCGCAGGGACAGTAACGTGCGCCACCCGTACCACGGAAGAGCGCGTGCGCCGGCGAGGGCACGCGGGGCACCCACTCGGACGGCGCCCTCAGGCCAACTCGCTTGACATCGTTGTCCGTTGGGGCGGTAGAGTCATATGCAGACCATTCGACAACGTTGTCGCACCACAGCGTCGCCCCAAGCCACGCACCACCCGGGCAGGTTCAACCCCCATTGCCTGTCCGGCTCGCGGACCCGGTGGCCCCCGACCACCGGGTCCGCCCCGAGCACAGGCTCAACCGACCTGGCAGGGAAGGGCAGTTGCCGGATCACCGCCGTCGCCGTTCACGACGTATCCGAAGGTGGCGCTCTGCCCCGGACTCAGTGAGCCGTTCCAGTCGGCGTTGTGGACCATCACGTCCTGGCCACTGTAGGTCGCGTTGCCGTTCCAGAGGCTGGCGACCGACTGGCCGCCGGGGAGTGACCAGTTGACCATCCAGCCGAGCATCGGGACGTCACCGGAGTTGGTGACGGTCACCTCGGACTGGTAGCCGCCGGGCCAGCTGCCGGTCGTGTGCCGGGTGGCCGAACAGACGCCGGGTACCGGGTCGGTGGGGTTGCCCGGGTCGTGAATACCCGTCACTTCACCGTTGCCGCCGTCGAACACGACGTCCGAGCAGGAGTAGAAGGTCTCCGCGCTGTCCGAGCGCTGCCACACCATGTAGATGATGCTCCGCCCCGACTTGTTCGCCGGAAGCTGCCCGGTCCAGGAGTAGTTGGCCTCGACCGTGCCCGGGGTGCCGTTGAGCGCCGGGTGGTCGACCGTGAGGAACGGGGTGTCCTCCATGGCGTCCCAGGTGAGCGTCTTCGTCGGGTCGAAGCCGTCCTTGGTGACGTAGACGTAGAACCAACCCGGGTGCGCCGCCCAGGCGTTGTACGAGAAGTCGACCGTCGCGCCGGAGGTCAGATGGGTCAACGGCCAGTCGTCGCGCGGGAGGTTGAAGCCCGTGAAGTTCGTGTTGCCGCCGCTGCACAGCTCACCGTCCGGTACGAAGCCGCGGGTGCGGCCGGCGCCGTCGGAGCGCAGCACGGAGAACCAGTTGTAGAACGGCGTGGTGCCGCTCACCTGTTGGGCCGCCTTGCAGGCCGGGTTGATCGGTTTGATCTCACCGGTGGTGGTGAGCGCGTCCTGCCAGCAGAGGAAGGTGCGGCTGGCCGGCTTCATGGGGGTGCCGTGGGCCTCCGCCCTGCCGCCGGTGGCGAGGATCAGGGCCAGGGCGGGGACGGTGGTGAGGAGCGCCAGGAGGACGAGGAAGAGGGCTCGGTGGGGGGTGGGGTGCGGTAATCGCGGTACGGCACGCGGACTTGGGCTTGGATTTGTCACGGACATGACAGTTCTACGTCCCTTCGGTCGGCGGGTGCGAGGAACGTGCGGGGGTGGATGTGTGCGGTAGTGGATACGCGGGCTGGTGGATACGTGGGGTGGGGCGACCCGGCCACCCGGCGGGTTCCGGACCGCCGGACGGGTGGGAGCGCTCCCACCCCACTTGTCCGTGAAGTTAGCGCGGACTGGGGAGGCTGTAAACGGCGGGGACGCTTGAAGTGGCGCCCGGGGCGCGCTTGTTCAGGGACCGGGGCCTCGTACGATCCCTTCATGATCGCAGTCGTCGTCACGGTCGCGCTGGCCTTCGCCGGGCATGCCGCCACGTACCTCAACGGCCTGCGATTGGCGCAGCGACAGGAGCGGCTCGCCCGGGTCAATCGCCAACTCAGCGACTTCCACGGCCCGTTGTTCGCGCTGACGGAGGCGAACGCGCGCACCTTCGCCGCCTTCGTGGAGCGGCACGGCCGGGCCGCGGGCACCTCCCCCTTCAGTGACGCGACTCCACCGACCGACGAGGAACTCGCCGAGTGGCGGCTGTGGGTGACGACCGTCTTCCTGCCGGTGTTGCGGGAGATGCGCGAGCTCGTCGTCGGGCGGGCGGATCTGTTGCGTGAGCCGGAGATGCCGCCGCTGCTGCTGGAGTTGTGCGCGCACGCGGCGGGATACGAGATCACCGTGGCGCGCTGGGCGCGGGGCGACTCCTCGGAGCATCTGTCACTGGTCGTGTTCCCGAGCGCGGAACTGGCCGAGTACGCACGGCGGGGTTTCGGCCAACTGAAGCTGGAGCAGGCGCGGTTGCTGGGCGGACGTGCGGGCGGCGGTCGATGACCAGGGTGGCCGAACGGGCCGATGTGCGGGGTGGGAC